>JBAVWD010000001.1:0-5531 GCA_049697655.1 Anaerolineae bacterium
TAACTGCCTCTGTCATGGATGCCAAATCCTCCCCACAAAACGGCTCGTCTGGACGGACCCTGTCCTCATCTGTTTCTATCTCGCCGCCGCGCGCGCCTTGGTCAAAGCCTCGGCGCCCCCAGCGATGTCCAGTAGTTCCTTGGTTATCGATTCCTGCCGAGCCCTGTTATAGCTCAGAGTCAGGTCGTCGACCAGCCCCTCGGCGTTCTCTGTGGCTGCACGCATGGCCACCATGCGCGCAGAGTGCTCGCTGGCTTGAGCATCCAGAATCGCCTGGTAGATCTGCAACACCGTGAAACCCTCAAGCACCTCGCCGATGACGGTCTCCGGGTCTGGTTCGATGGTGTAGGACAAGGTCCGCGTCGCCTCCGCAGCGGCCGGTTCAATGGGCAGTAATTGCCGGGTCACCGGGCGCTGCACCATGGTGTTGAAGAACTGTGTGTAGACCATGCATACCTGGTCGAATGTACCGTTGAGGAAATCTTCGATGACCAGATGCGCGATGGGCGTGATCTCAGTCAAAGGGGGCTGATCAGGAATCCCGGAGAAATCCGCGGCGACGTCTCCGCCATAGCGGTACATGAAGTCGAAGCCCTTGCGCCCAATAGTGATGATTCGTACAGGGTTGGGTTGCTGGTTAAGAAAGGCCACAGACTCTCGCATGACATTGGTGGGCAACCCGCTACACAGGCCTCTGTCTGGTGTGATGAGCAGCAATGCTGTGTTGCCTATCTCTCGTTTTTCCAGCAAGGGGTGCAGCACCTTCCTCGCCGCCGGCTGGCTGGCCAGATAGGTGAGGATCTCCCACGCCCTATCCGCATAGGGACGAGAGGCCAGCACCCTTTCTTGGGCCTTTCTCATCTTGGAGGCAGAGACAGCCTCCATGGCCCGCGTCACCTGACCGATGTTGGTGACGCTGCGAATCCTTCTCCGTATCTCGCGTGCTGTGGCCAAGACTATTCCTTGCTACCCCTCACCCAAACCCAGTTCTCACCACCCTCCTGGCTGCAAACGCCAGACCGGGATAGCCCTCGCGAAGAGGCTACTTCGAAACGGTTTCCTTGTACTCGGCAATGGAATCGCAGAGCTTGTTCTCGGTCTCCTCGTCCAGTTTCTCCGTCTCCATGATTCGACGCCCAACCTCGGGGCGTACGGTGCCCATGAAGCGAAGGAACCCATCCGCCCAACCCCTTGTCTTGTCAAGAGGAACGTCATCTACGTAGTTGTGGGTGACCGCGTAGATGAGCATGACTTGGTGATCAAGGGGGACCGGCTCATACTGAGGCTGTTTCAGTATTTCGGTCAGCCGCTGGCCACGCTCCAACTGATTTCTGGTGGCCTGATCCAGGTCGGATCCAAACTGCGCGAAGGCCGCGAGCTCTCTGAACTGGGCAAGCTCCAGCTTCAGTCTGCCGGCGACATCCCTCATAGCCCTGGTCTGTGCCTTGCCGCCCACGCGGGAGACGGAAATGCCCACATTGATAGCAGGGCGGATGCCAGCGTAGAACAAGTCGCTCTCCAGATAGAGCTGTCCGTCGGTGATGGAGATGACGTTGGTAGGAACGTAGGTAGTGATGTCACCTAACTGAGTCTCGATGATCGGCAGAGCCGTCAGGCTGCCACCTCCGAAATCGGGGTGCATCTTGGCCGCGCGTTCGAGCAGGCGAGAGTGAAGATAGAAAAGATCACCCGGATATGCCTCTCTCCCGGGGGGTCGGCGCAGGAGAAGGGATACTTGCCTGTACGCCCAGGCGTGTTTGGTCAGATCGTCATACACGATCAAGGCATCCCTGCCCTGCTCCATGAACTCCTCACCCATGGCGCAGCCAGCGTACGGTGCGATGTACTGCAGAGCGGCAGACTCGGAAGCTGAGGCCACCACGACCACGGTGTGATCCATGGCCCCGAACCGTTCCAGTGTCGCCACGACCTGAGCCACGTTGGCACGCTTCTGCCCTATGGCCACATAGATGCAGACCAGGTCCTTGTCTCCCTGATTGATGATCGTGTCGATGGCCAATGCACTCTTACCGGTCTGACGGTCGCCAATGATCAGTTCTCGCTGTCCGCGGCCGATGGGGAACATGGAATCTACGGACTTGATTCCGGTCTGTACGGGCCTGTTCACCGACTGGCGAACGGTCACGTTGGGAGCGATTCGCTCGATAGGGCGCAACACGTCGGTCTCGATGGGGCCCTTGCCGTCGATGGGCATCCCCAGGGCGTCGACCACTCGCCCGATGAGAGCCTCGCCAACGGGAACGGAGGCGATACGACCCGTCTGGCGTACCTCGTCGCCCTCCTCTATTTCAGTGTAGTCGCCCAGGATAATGACGCCGACCTCCTTGGACTCGAGGTTTAGTGCCATTCCCAGAACCCCGGTCTTGGTGAACTCTACCAGTTCGCTAGACATGACCGTCGCCAGGCCTCCAGCCCTGGCGATCCCGTCGCCGACCTCGACCACGGTACCCACATCCACGGCTTTGAGGGGGGCCTCAAAACCCTCGATTTGCCGCCTGAGCACAGCGGCCACATCAGCTGCTGTTGAGGCCATTGGCACCTCCTAGGTTCACTCTACTGTATCTTGACGCCAAAAGATGCTCCCGCTGCACGCGCCCGGGGATTGATTGCGTGCACCCCACTCCATAGCGGTCGCCGAAAGAGAGATCCAGAGACCAGCGGTATCCCAACCTGAAGCCAGCGGTTACCGTCTGGAGCCCAAGGTTTGGGCAAGGGCATCAAGCCTGCCCTTGACGGTACCGTCTATCACCTGATCGCCGACACGGACTACCACGCCCCCGAGGAGTGAAGGTTCCACCTCGAATCGCAGCTCCAGCGGCTGCCCAAGTCGAGCCTCCAGCCTCTGGTCCAGGGCCGCCTGCTCGTCACTGGTCAGGGGGACAGCGCTGCTGACCTTCGCCGTGATTCTGGAAGATGTGGCTTCTTTCTCCGCCGTCATCCCAAGTCACCTACCTCGGCAATGAACTCCTGGATCAGACGCCGATGGGCCTTTTGATCCAGCGTCTCGCCCACCACCTTGCCAGCTGCCGCCAGAGCCAGCTCTACAATCTCGTCCTGAGCCCCTGCCAGTGCCTGCCTTCGCAGAGCCTCCATTTCTCCCTCGGTCTTGGCCACCAACTCCTGCGCTTCGGTTCGTGCCTTCCCGAGGATTTCCTCCCTCATCTTGTCGGCTTGATCTCTGGCCTGAGCGAGGATGGAGCGCCGCTCCTCTCTGGCCTCCTCTAGCTGTCTCTCATACTCCTGCTTGGCCGCTTCGGCTTGGCTTCTGGCCGTGTCAGCTTCCTCCAGGTCGGTCCTGATCTTCTCACGGCGCTTGTCAAGCATGTTCACAATGGGTTTGTACAGGAACACCCGAAGGAGCACCAGCAGGAGAACGAAGTTGATGATCTGGGAGATCAGGTATCCCAGGTTGATTCCTAGTCCCTCCAAATCGACCCTCCTTTCACCGACCGCGACACCAACCGTCGCTGTCAGCGGCTATGTCCTGTGACATAGACTCTATGCTACACGAACTTGATGATGAGGGCAGCAACCAGGGCGTAGATAGCTACCGCCTCCGCGAAAACGATGCCCAGCATCATGTTGATCTGGATCTGACCCGTGGCCTCCGGGTTGCGCCCGATGGCCTGCATGGCTCCTGCCCCCAAGAGGCCGATGCCGATCCCGGGACCGATGGCCCCGAGACCCATGGCCAGTCCCGCGCCCAGCAACTTACCGAATTCGATCAAGTCTCCAGCCGCCAATTTGACAGTCCTCCTTCCTACCTAGGATTAGTGTTCTTCACCCTCTGAACCGTGGCCCATCGTGGCCATAGACATGAAGACCAAAGTCAGCATGGCGAAGACGAAAGCCTGCATGAGTCCCACAAACAACTCGAGACCCATGAACGGTACAGACACAAGATAGGGAACAAGAAAAGCGATCACGGCCAGGAGCACTTCTCCCGCAAAGATGTTGCCGAAAAGTCGGAAGGAGAACGAGATGATCTTCGCCAGTTCGCTCACCGCCTCTAAAGGACCGACTATGAGCCCCAAGACATCCTTGAAGCTAATGAACTTATTGAAGTATCGCAAACCCTGCGCCTGCACCCCCATGACCTGTGTCACGACGACCGAGATTATGGCCAGGGCCAACGGGGTGTTGAGGTCGGTAGCGGCCGAGCGCAAGAAGGAGAAGACGGTCCAGCCGGTCTCATGCTCGCCGACCTCATGCGCCTGGAGCAGGTTGACGTTCACTCCCAGGAGGGACACCTGGGCCACCTGATGACCTCCGCGATGCGCCTCGTGAATCGTTCCCACGCTGGCGAAACCGGGGAGCAGGCCCGTCCAGTTGGAGACCAGCAAGAAGATGAAGATGGTGGCTACCAGAGGGAAGAACTTCCTTCCTCGCTCGCCGGCCACACTCTCCGCCAGTTTCAAGAGCACGCCCAGCCCCCACTCCACTAGATTCTGTAGACCTCCAGGGACCATCCCCATGTTGCGGGTCACAAAAATGGACCCCACGATCAGGAGCAACATGGTCAGCCAGGTGGCCAGCAGAGTATTGGTCACGGCAAAGCCAAGAGCGGGAAGCGTGAAAACCGGTTCCGCGGGGATGGAAATTTCTGGCATGACCACCGGCAGCTTGGAGGCCAGGAAGCCCACAATGACTACAATAACGACATAGATGAGGCAACCCTTGCCAGTCATGCAGCCGGGCAAGCACCCCTCTTCGCCCATCACAGGCTCCATGACATCCGACATCAATTCGTCCATCCTCTACCCCCTCAGTTCTTCCCGTCTACCGGCTCTTTGGAAGCTCCCTTGAGCGCCCACATCACCATGCGAGCGATGCTCCAACCGGCGGCACCTATCCCCAGAAAGATGAACACCAAGGTGAAAGTCGGGGATGTGCCCAGCCTGCCGTCTATCCATTGACCGACGACCAGGCCCATGAGAATGAAAACGACCATCACCACGCCCACTTGGCCCACCAGGCCCAAGAGACGTAGATTCACACCCTGGTCCATTGCTGCTTCGCCTCAGCCCAACGGCCCCGGCCGTCGCCGCGGGCTTAGGTCATGCGACGGGCAAACGCCGATATTCTAGCCCACTCTGGATCATGGGGCAAGCGCAGCCCCTCGATGTGGACAAACCGAGTCGCAGTCACCGCAGGCTCCTCCTCGGCTAATGCGTGTCTCTGTGCGCAGCGCGCCTTCGGCCACGATCATTTGCGGTCCTGCACGGTCAACATCCGTCGTTCCATGGCGATGCCACACTTAGCCAGGCTGATTCTGGACTGCGTCTCGGGCCCTCGCCGGTGCTATCCTTGCTGGCGACGGAGTATCACCTGGGATCCATCCTGCACCGTCTTCAGGGCGCTCGTATCGCCGACGACACGACCAAAGACGGTGACAGGGCTAGCGGGCCGGATCTCGTCGCCCCGGCTGGCGGGAGTAGGGCCAAAGAAGAGGCAAATCGCCTTCCCTGGCGGCCAGTATCCCAGGTCGCCCCGTTCGACGACTTCCTGGG
>JBAVWD010000002.1:0-5163 GCA_049697655.1 Anaerolineae bacterium
TGACCGTACCTTGCCTGATGCCTCCAGCGATCCCCAAGAGAACCCCCACCCAAGGAGCCAGGCGATCCTCCCCGTCCCTCACCCGAAAGCAGGTCCAGCCGATCAGAATCGCCATCAGGCATTCCAGGGCATAGGTCGAGGTGATTTCTCCATAGAACCAGAAGACCGGGTTGAACAGAAGCAGCAGGGCGGCGTAGGCGCCGTCTCGGTCTCCCATGGCACGCGCGCCAAACAAGTAGAGGCTTGAGACCGCCAAGCCACTGGCAAGAATGCTGAGGAGGATGAAGCTCTGATTGGGGTTGTCCGTGAGCAGATTCAAAGCCTTGCCGGCGGCCACGTAAAGTAGGTAGCCAGGCGGATGCGGCTGGTGATAGGTGATGTCATAGTTTTCGGTTCCGAGGGCATACTGCACCGAATCCCAATTGTAGAGAAAGTGGCTTGTGAAAGGTAGACGAGTCAGCACTGTGACTGCAAATAAGAACGATGCCCTCCAAGCCTTGCTCTCTGTCCATCTCATGATAGCAGTGCTCTTCTCGGATGTGTTCACTCCTCGCAGCCCTTGGCAGTCATCGATCTCTTGACCCCGCGGGCATTCGGGTGTCTTGAAGTTCCTGAGGGCAGGCCCGCGGCATGTCGTTAGCTTGGTCCAGTTGTCCTAGAGATGCCGGATCATAGAAGCTCGTTAGCCAATGGCATAGGTCGTCAGCCTGTTCCGATTCGCCCGCCTCTCGGTACGCACTGGCTGCGTGGAGATACTCCGGTACTAGGCTGTCGTATGGCGCGCAGACGATAGAATCGGGCCAGAAATCGGCCACCAGGTTCGAGCGATGATAGACCAATGGCGCATAGTAGGGAGGCTCCAACGTATGGCAACCTGGGATACCTCTGCGGTAAAGAGCTATGGCGTGGTCTATGTCCCCAGCGTGGTATGCCACCTCTCCCAGCATAATCTCGGCTTGTTCCACGCCGAGAAAGCGCGCAATCCTCAAGTCGTGTTCAGCCTTGCTGTCCTCACCCATGCGGAGGTACAACTCTCCTCGTGCCAGGTAGGCTGTGGGATTGGTGATTGCCATTTCAAGGGCGGCATTCAGGTGCTCTAGCGCAGCGCTGTAGTTTCCTTGCTCCGTCTCTGTCCGACCTCTGAGGCAGTACGAACTGGCCGACTGCGGGACGCTATCGAGGAGCTGAATCGCCTCGGGGTAGTCACCGGCGAAGTAGGCCATCGTGGCAAGCGTGAGCGGAGGAACTTCGCCGGACGCCAGCAGGTCCGCCTTGATGCTTCTTCGGTAGACACTGGCCTGCCAGAAGCCACTATCTATGAGGGCCGGCTCTATCTCCATGGCTTTGACATATGCGCCTGTAGCTGCTTTGGAGTCGCCGATATCCTCAAGCAGGAATCCCAGGCCCCACTGATAGTAGGCTCTGCCTGGTGCGAGCGTGACGGCTCGCCCCATGTGATTCAGGGCACCTTCTGGGTCTCCAACTCTCCACTCCAACCAGGCTAGATTGGCGTTGTTGATGGCGGTGTCCCCTCCTTGTGAGATCTCCGCCTCAAATGCCGCTATAGCTTGACCGAGCACCTTGTCGTCATGCTCCTCAAGCGAAAGATAACCTTGAGCTACTCCAAGTTGAAAGCGATATAATGCAAGATAGGGATCTATCGATATTGCTCTCTGCAAGGCCTGTATGCCGGCTGGCAAGTTGTCATCGTCAATGCCTTCGATCGCTCGGTACTGGAAGAAGTGCGCACTATCGATCCATATCAGACTCGAGGCCAGCACTGCCACCGCCAGCAGCGTCAGCCAACGGACCGGTCCCGGTGCCAGCCGGCGCGGTTGGGAGAATGGCGCCACGATGATGGCGGCCAGCAGTATAGCATGCAGAGTTATTAGAGGCGACCCCCAAAGCACGTCGAATGCCATGGTAACTAGTAGCCCAGCAATGACTGCTAGGCAGGCGCTGGTGAGTAGCTGTGCGCTGGACCACGATGGGTCACCCAAGGCGGCCCGCGGCCTTCCTGAGTCCATCCCTCTCCAGCCCGTTTTGACCAGCACCGTGATGAGCCAGCCTCCAGCCAGGAGGCTGGGCAGGCCGGTTTCTGCGGCAACGTTGAGATAGCCGTTGTGCGCGTGACTGTGGAATAGGTCGGTGGCAAAGGGATCGAAATCTTTTGCCTGGTGAAACAGATAACCGAACGTGCCCGGACCACCTCCAAAGGCAGGGCGGTTGGCAATGATCTCCGCAGCAGCTTTCCACAATTCCAGTCGGACGGATATGGTGCCAACTCGCGCAGGTACTAGCCACATAGTGAATGTGCTCAGGATAACGGCTGCCGAAATGACCAACAAGATACCTGCTGTGACCGCAGGCCTGCGTAGGTATGGAACCAAGGGCTTATGCGGCAGCCCGAATCGAGCCAGGAGGGCCAGTACCGCAAACGCCGCGAGGGCCACGGCCATGGCCATGAAGCCGCTCCGCGAAAGCGTCGAGGTGAAAATCAAAAGGTTCCCTATCGCCCAAGCCCCCATAATCACTCTGGCTTTCCGGGTATCAGACATGAGTATCCGCGCAATCGCTAGCGGCATAAGTATGACCATGTACCAAGCCAATACGTTGACTGGCCCCATGATTACGCGTTGCCGGAGATTTTCCAAAGCTAGAAGAAGTGGTAACTGTCCGAAAAGCTGGTGCCAGAGTGCCAGTAACAGCCCCAATTCCACGAGCTCCACGGCAATTACTACGCTCCCAACCGTCAGCATGGTTTGCACGAGTCTGGACACAGGCCAACCGCTTGTCAGCAAGTCCACCACAAAGTAGTAGGCGAGAATGAAGAGGGTAAGGTAGAGGAGGCTTTCCAGGCTTAGGCGTGGTTCTGCTGAGACGAACGTAGAAATCACGTTGAGAACGTAGAATACCAGCAGGGGAAGATCGAGCGGTGTCCTAGGCAGCCATAGCCTGCGGAGAAACCTTTGGACTGTCCAACCGATCAGCACCGCCATGGTTATCAGGTGGGACACCATTATCGCCGGGAAGTTGGAAGTAGATGGGATGGCACCACCCACCAAGGTGAAGTAGACCAGCACCAAGGTAACCGCTAGTTCTCTCGCTAAGTGTGGCCGCAGCTGCTGGTCCGTTGACGGTCTAACGTTAAGTTTCTCGGGTGCCGCTTGCATTCTCGCCGTGCCCAAGTGGTGTTCGGTTCTGAACGCTAACTAACTGTCACACAGGCATCCCTGACTTGGCGCAGTCGATCAGGTACTGCCATACGAAGCTAGATAGACGCCGTTGTACAGCCGTTCTTCGAGGAGTCGGTAGTGCTGAAGGAACCAGGCCCTTACGTCATCGGCTGCGACTTTTCTGAGCAGGCTGTCCCGGGCCCCATGTGCGAAACGATGCGCGTCGGCGTTCTCGCAGACTATCATCGTCCACACTCTATCGCCATCGTTCAAGAGGGGGGACAGTTCGCTGCTGAGGAACTCGCCATATTCCTCCCTTGAGCCCAAGTAAGGGACCGTGACAGAGTCCATTCCGTCGAATGGGTAGTAGAATATGGGTACGTAGTGATGAGGTCGCACAAGCACGAGGTCACCGGGTCGGGCGGCGCCCTTGATGTCCGCTATCGCCTCCCGCCACTGATCGCGCACATAGGCGTCGCCAAAGAACAGATTGTTCAGTGAGCCGACTGTCGCAATGGACATCACCCCGATCGCCGCCCAGCTGACTGCCTTCCTTACTGAGAGGAGATGACGCAACCCATTCGCAACTAGGATGAGGAATGCAGGCAGGAGAAGATTGAAGAAACGATCTATGTATATGGATCTCTTCTGGGGCAGAGGCCAATCCAAGGAGATCAGGAAGGTGAGGAGCAGGGGAAGCAGGAGCCAAGTGACGACGAACGCGATCCTGCGCTGTTCTTCTCCGGCTTTCCTTCTGCAGGTCAGGAAGCCGTACACCGCGAGGAAGATCGCCACGAGGGCAGCCGCCACGTTCAACAGATTACGCGGATCTGTCGTCACGCCTACGCTGAATGAGTAGACAGTCCAAAACAGGTCTGGCGGCCTCGCAGGCGGGATCCAGGATATGGAGGCTGAATAGAATCCACCGGTGGCGAACATCGCGACGGCCCAAGGCAGGAACCAGACGCCCACCAGAGCCATGCAACAGATCCATTTCCTCAGTAGGGCGCGATACGTCGTGCGGAATACCACCAGGAACACTGCCTGACCCAGAGTGACTAGCAGATGCGCATAGTCGCTGTACAAAGCCAGGAGGCTGAGCATTCCATAGGCTGCCCAGCCGGTCCGTGTGTCGTCGCGCAGTAGGCGCAGGAAAGCCGCCATCGCAGCCAGTGTTAGCATGGTGGTCAGGGAGTACATCCGTACCTCTTGGGAATACCACACGTTGAAAGGCGATGCTGCGAGCAGCAGGGCGGCCAGCACGCCGAGCTGCCTGCCACCAACAATGCTGGCGGCGACGTACATGATGCTCACTGAGATCACGCCGAAGAGCACAGAGAAGAACCGAAGCAGGAATTCGTCGTGCCCCAAGGCGAACCAGAAGTGCATGAGCAAGTAGTACAGTGGTGGATGTACCTTGTCGCGGATGGTGTCCTGTATGATCGATGAGGGGTCTGCGACGCTGATGGAGAAGGAGAAGGCCTCGTCCCACCACAGGCCTTGCGCGTCCAAATACGCTGTGCGGAGCAGGAAAGCGAGCAGGAGCAGCGGTATCATCCAGCGGTGGTGAGCGGGCCAACCGCCGCTCTCAGCCATCAGCTACCCTCCTGGCGGGTTAGTATGACGGCCTGTTCGTCCGCATAGGCCCGTAGCCATTCACTTCTCTCGCTGAGCATAGTGCTCAACGGGCTACCTTTGTCAATGATCACCACGCTAACGTCATATCTATCCAGGGGTTCTTGCCAAGCCTCTCTCAGCTGGTAGACCTGAAGGTACTCATCGATGAACGCATCTCCGTAAACGTCAGCCCGCCCATCTATGAACACCTTGCGCTCGGGGTATAGTCTCCAGATCAGGTAGCCACCCCAATGGTACAGGTTGTAGATGTTGCCCGACGTCTCGCTCTCTTCCAAGAAGTCCACGGCGGCCACGGGGAAAGCGTCTCGCTGGGCCGCCGCGTTCCCCAGCAGAGCGCGGCCCGCCAAGG
>JBAVWD010000003.1:0-2166 GCA_049697655.1 Anaerolineae bacterium
TCCTCCCCAACGATGGCCTTGAGTTCCTCAACCGCGCTGGACCGATTCATGTATTGACTCCTATGTTGCACTGACCCGGGCATTATAACACTCGGCGCTGTGCTTGACAAAGGTCACCAGACGTGCGGTGCGGAGGAATTGCCTGACGGTTGCCGCCGGACCCCGCTGGGCTACTCCAGCATGAGCTGTGGGCAAACTGTAAGTCTGACCTACGGACACTCAAATTGGACGCACCCTGAGCAGGCCGGAGGTCATGTCGGAGGGGCGATCCAAGAGCGGCCCTCGCGGGTTTCTATGTGCTCCGGCCGGGTGGATGCTTGACACGAGGTAAACGCGGGCTTATACTAGCCCGTCGGATGGGTTCCAAGTACGTTTCTCGGTAGGCACGAATGCTCAAGAGATCGATTGGCGTACAGTTGTGTCTGATCCTGGCTACGCTCTCTCTGTTGGCCCCGGTCGCGGGCGCCGAGGAGCCGGTGGTGCGGTTCTTCGTGTTCGAAGCCCAGGACTGCGAGCACTGCCGGGTGGTGAGGGAGCAAGTCCTCGCGCCCCTGCAGGAGGAGTACGGCCGTCAGGTCGAGATCCAGACTTTCGACATCGGCGCCATGGAGAACTACGAAGCCATGGTGCGGCTGGAGAAGGAGTACGGAGTCTCGGGTCTGGCCATCCCCCAGATCTTCATCGGGGACACAGTGCTGGTGGGAGAGGAGGAGATACGGAAGCGACTAGGCGACCTGGTTGACCAGTATCTGGAGGCCGGAGGATGTGACTATCCGACTGAAGACAAACCGGTGGTGGCTCCAGCCATGCCCTCCGGTACCGCTGCGGATCCGTTCTGTGAAGACCCGGCTGCCGTCAGCGAGGGCGACGTCTGCGAAGTCGTGGGCGGCGAACTCGCGGCCACAGTATATGTCGCCTACTTCCACAGCCCAGGCTGTCCGGAGTGCGACCGGGTTTCGTACGACCTGTCATATCTAGAGCAGCGGTACCCCAACCTCGAGGTCAGGAAGTTCGACATCAACACCTGCGCTCCCCTGAATGAGGCCATGTCTGAGCGCAGCGGTGTCGCGCCTGAAGAGCGCCTGCTCACGCCAGCGGTGTTCATAGGCGACGAGTACCTAGTGGGCGACGAGTTGACCGTCGAGAGGCTGGAAGAGGTGATCAAGGCGCATGGTCAGGCGGGGTGCATTCCTCCTTGGGAGGGTCTGGAGGAGGAATCACCAGCAGCCATCAACCGCATCATCCAGCGCTTCAAGTCCTTCTCCTTCGTGGCTGTGCTGGGTGCTGGTTTGCTGGACGGGCTGAACCCCTGTGCCTTCACCACCATCATCTTCTTTGTGTCGTACCTGGCGGCGATGGAGAGAAAAGGCAGGGAGATACTACTGGTGGGTGCTGCCTTCACCGGGGCCGTGTTCCTGGCCTATCTGCTGGTGGGAGCTGGGGTCCTGGGCTTCGTTCATTCGCTGGGGGTTGTGGAGACGCTGTCCCGGGTGGTCTACCTGGGCACGGGCGTGTTCTGCCTGGTGTTGGCGGTGGCAGCGCTCTACGATCTCTACAAGATCAGGAAGGGCAGGCACGAGGAGATGGCTCTCAAACTGCCAGACTTCCTGCGGAGGAGGGTGCACCGCACCATAAGAGAAGGGGCCAGCGTCAGGAACTACGTCTGGGCGGCGTCTGTAACCGGATTTGTCGTTTCGCTGTTAGAGTTTGCCTGCACTGGCCAAGTCTATCTGCCCACCATCATCTTCGTCAGCGGGGTGCCGGAGCTGCGGGCCAACGCTTTTCTGTACCTCGTACTGTACAACCTGATGTTCATCGTGCCTCTGGTGGTCATCTTTCTCCTGGTATACTACGGCACGACCTCTCTGCAATTGGCGGGCTTCATGCGCCGTCACGCGGCGCTGGTGAAGGCGGTGACGGTGGTCTTCTTCGCCAGCCTGGGGAGCTGGCTCCTTTTCACCATGCTGTAGGGCTGCCACCTGGGTCTAGCGAGTTGTGGCTACCAGGTCTTCCATGGCGAGCAGGGCGGCGCCCAGTGCACCGACGATCTGAGGCTCGGACGGCACGATCAAGGCGGCGCCGATCTCTTCTTCAATGGCCTTGACCACCCCCTTGTTCCTCGCCACGCGCCGGCCTAGGTCCGCGGCTGCCCACCCAGTGGAGGGC
>JBAVWD010000004.1:0-11758 GCA_049697655.1 Anaerolineae bacterium
TCCAGAGCCAGGTCTTTGTCTCAGGTCGGCGAGTTGATAGTCTGTTCGGGGCTTGGTTGAAGCCTAACGCAGGAGGGCCGATACGGCCCTCCTGTTCTTGTGGCGGCCAGAATGGGAGATTCTGCCCAGCATAGTCCGAACTTGGCGACACGAAGTGGCGAGGAACGATGCGCCATGGCCGACGCAGGCGGGACGCTCCTTCCGACACATTCGGCGACGATGGTCAGTCGCGAGTGACCACCAACTCCAACAGTTGTGGAACGCGCATGCGAACACGCCGCCTCGAGGGGGTCAGGTGGCTGGTCACGGGAAGGAGCCCGGCGGACATGGAGGGGATAGGCCCCGTCGGTCCAGTATATGCCGTTTCGGCACGTCCGCGGCGAGGATCTTGACATTCAGGCTAATCTGTGCTATACTCTGGGTTAAATCGGCACGGCTAAGGAGGGCAGATGAAGCCGAGGGTGGATGATCTTGACCGAGCGATCCTGAAATGCCTGAATGAGGACGGGCGAATGCCCTGCGCGGAGATAGCGCGTCGGGCAGGCCGGGTGCCGGTCAGGACCGTGAGGAGTAGATTGAGAAGACTGATCAAGAGCGGCGTGGTCTCACTATGCGCCGGCGCGGTACCTGAGGCATTGGGGTTCGGGATCAGGGCTGACATCGTGATCGACGTAGAGCCAGGCAAGATGAACGAGGTGGCCGCCAGGCTTTTCGATCTGGACCAGGTCTGCTATGTTGCTCTATCCACCGGTGATTTTGACATTTCCGCCGCCTTCGTGGCGACTGACGTAGACGCTTTGCGCACGTTCGTGACTGAGACCATTCACCACATCCCAGGGATCGCTAGGACCAGGGTGAACGTGATAACCAAGGTTCTCAAGCGCAGTTGCAGCTGGGACTTTCCGGAGGAGTTGCCGTAGCAGTCCGGGGCCGCGCTCATGGTCCCATGGTTCAGGAAACGGGTGCCAGGGCGGAGTGGTCAGCAGTTGCGAAACTGGGTGACTGCCGGATGCGGGCCGGAGGTACGGAGTGGGGTATGTGCGCTGCTTCGAAGGTGGGGTGGAGTGAAGTGTTTCCGCACTCTGCGGAGCAGACAACTACAGACTACAGACTACCACAGAGGACCTGGTTTCCCCCTGTGGAAGGAGGCAACAAATGGCTCGTCTTCACGAATATCAGGGAAAGGAGCTGCTCAAGTCGCACAAGGTGCCAGTGCCGAAAGGTCGGGTGGTCTCGACCCCCGAGGAAGCTCGCCTGGTAGCAGAGGAGCTGGGCGGCGAAGTGATGGTCAAGGCCCAGGCCTGGGTTACCGGACGTGCAGGCATGGGCGGCATCCGTCGTGCGAGCACGCCGGAGGAGGCAGAGTCGGTGTCTCGCGAGATGCTGGGGATGGCGGTCAAGGGGTTCACCGTCGAGCAGGTGCTGGTGGAGGAACGGCTCGACATCGAGCGGGAGTTCTACGCCGGAGTCATCATTGATGACCGGGCGCGGGCTCCTGTAGCCATCTTCAGTAGTGTCGGAGGCACCGGCATAGAGCAGATTGCCCGCGATCATCCGGACAATGTGGCGCAGCTAGAGGTCGACATCGTTGAGGGTCTGCAAGACTACCAGGCCCGCGACCTGGTGCGCAAGACCGGTGTACACGGCAAGCTACTTCGGGACCTGGGAGGGATGGTAGCGAGCTTGTACGAGGTTGCGCGCTCGTACGAGGCTCGCGCGGCAGAGATCAATCCGCTGGTAGTGACGGCAGATGGCAGGGTCTACGCCGCTGACTGTCGTGTCACTGTGGACGACTACGCGGCCTTCCGTCATCCGGAATTGGGGATCGAGATAGCGCGCGAGTTCGACAGACCACCCACCGCGCTGGAGAAGATCGCCTTTCAGGTGGAAGCCAACGACTACCGGGGGACCTTCTACTTCATCCAGATGGCCGACGATTTCCAGAAGGGCGACGGATACATTGGCTTCCACGGTGCCGGTGGTGGAGGCTCCATGATGTCCATGGATGCGCTGCTGAGCAGGGACTACAAGCTGGCTACTTATGTGGACACCAGCGGGAACCCGCCGGCTTCGAAGGTCTACCGCGCGGCAAGAATTGTAATGTCTATGCCAGGCATAGACGGCTACTTCGCCTCGGGCTCCGGTGTCGCCAGCCAGGAGCAGTTTCATTCGGCGAGAGGCTTCGTGAAGGCCTTCATGGAAGATCGTCTGTCGGTGCCGGCGGTCATCAGGCTGGGTGGCAACATGGAGGAGAAGGCTATCGAGATTCTTCAGCGCGCCGCTCCCGAGATCCCAGCGCCCTTGGAGGCTTACGGCAAAGACGATACTGCGGATTTCTGCGCGGAGCGGCTTGATGCTCTCATCAGGGAGGGAAAGGTCAAGGACCTTCCTCCAGCGCCTCCTCGGCCCGAGCCCAAAGAGCCCTACACGTTTGAGAGCTCGACTGGAACGGTGACCTACGACCATGCGGTCTGCGACACCTGCGAAAGCAAGGTTTGTGTAGAAACCTGCGTGCGAAAGATCCTCAAGCTGGAGAATGGACGTCCTGTGCTCAACATCAGTCGCGAGGACGCCAAGGGCGGACGATGCGTCGAGTGCCTGGCCTGTGAAGTGGAGTGTCACTTCGCGGGGGCTGGAGGCGGGCACGTGGAGTTGCCTACGCCTGGGCTGGAGGAGTATCGCCAGGGCTTGCTGAAGCGATAGACAGCAAGCCCTTACTTGTTTCTCGACAACCTGTCAACAAGCAGAAAGGGTCGAATGTCATGTCCATTCTTATCGACGAATCCAAACGAGTTCTCGTGCAAGGCATCACCGGACGTGAGGGGATTGCCAGGACGCTTCTGATGACGGAGTATGGCACCAAGGTGGTTGCCGGATGTACGCCAGGTCGTGGCGGGGAGGAGGTGGAAGGCATCCCAGTCTACGACACAGTGCTGGAGGCCTGGGAGGAAGCAGGGCCCATAGACGTCAGTGTGCTGTTCATACCCGCCCCACTCGTGAAGAGCGCCGCGCTAGAGGCCATCGACGCCGGCATCAAGCTTTTGGTGATCATCCCCGACCGCGTGCCCATCTACGATGTCCTGGTCATAGCCAAAGCTGCCAAGGAGTCGGGAGCCAAGTTCGTAGGGCCCAACACCCTGGGGGTGCTGAGCCCCAACAAGGGCGTGCTGGGGATGATCGGAGGGCGCGCTGCGTCGGCTCGCGCTTGGTTCTTTCCGGGCCCGGTCGGCGTGACCTCCCGGAGCGGCGGCATCACTTCGGCCATGGCCTACTATCTGGCGCAGGAGGGCATAGGCGCCACGACGTTAGTGCACGTGGGCGGAGATGCTGTCGTCGGCCTTCCGCATCCAGAGGTGGTGAAGCTCTTCGAGGCCGATCCCGACACCAAGGCAGTGGTGATGTTTGGAGAGATCGGGACATCGCAGGAGGAACAGGTAGCCGACTTGATAGAGGCCGGCGAGTTTACCAAGCCGCTGGTGGCTTTCATCGGGGGCAAGGCAGCCAAGGCAGGGACACGCTTCTCTCACGCCGGCGCCATTATCGAGGGCGGCCGCGGCACTCATGAAGGCAAGGTCGAGCGGTTGCGCGAAGTCGGAGCCATAGTGGTGGATTCCTTCGGCGACATACCGAAGGCCACAAAAGGTGTGCTGGCCGATCTTGGTGTGTAGCTGCGGGGGGCAGATCCGAGCAGAGAGGAGGCCGCATGCCCCTCACGTGTGGCACTAGGTGCCAGTGCTGTCGCGGGCTGACGGTTGAGTCTGTGGCATACCTATCATTAGGAGGATAGAGGGATGTCTGAGGAGACGTGGAAGACCAGCATAACCAAGATTGAGCCCAACAAGATCGCCTACAAGGGTTATCGGGTTGAGGAATTGATGGGCCGTGTGCCCTTCGCCGATGTGGTGTTCCTGCTGTTGAGGGGCGAACTGCCGTCTAAGGAGCAGGGTATGCTGATGGATGCCATGCTGGTGTCCAGCATCGACCACGGGGCCACTCCACCGTCGGCCTTGGCGGCGCGAACGGTGGCCTCCGGAGGCGCCCCGCTCACAACCGCTGTGGCCGCGGGCATCAGTTCCATCAACAAACACCACGGTGGTGCGATTGAGGGCTGTATGCGCGTACTGCTCGAAGCGGTAGAACGGAAGCGAAGTGGTGGCAAGGAGACAGCGACCGTGGCCGCTGAGGTGGTGGAAGAGTACAAAGCTGCCAACAAGAGGTTCCCTGGTTACGGACACCGAGTTCACACTCAAGACCCGCGCAGCACAAGGCTGTTTGCCATGGCGGCCGAATTGGGCGTTGCTGGGGAATACGTGGACATGGCTAATGCCATTAGGGCGGCGATCAAGGAGAGAATGGGGCGTGATCTCCCTATGAACGTGGATGGGGCCATTGCCACCATGCTCTGCGAGATGGAGTTTCCTCCAGAGATGAGTAATGGCATATTCGCCATCAGTCGCAGTGGTGGCCTGGTCGCTCAGGTGTATGAGGAACAGACGCGTATGCGGCCCATGCGTCGCATAGATCCCGCGGCTCACGAGTACGATGGGCCTGCGGAGAGGCAGGTGGAATAGGATATGTCTCAAGAGCTGCTGGACCTGATCCCTGAGTTTGATTTGATGGGGGACTCCGACCTGCGCGCGAAGTGTCTCAAGACCTGGGAAGAGGGGATGAGACGCGGTGGGTGGAAGGTCAGCGACTTGACCCAGATGGCCTTCACTCTGCTCATCCCCGACTGTCCAGTCAGCTTGGTGGAACACACCCGGGCGGTGACGCTGACCTGCGTCGCGGTGGCCGATGTATTCGAGAAGGTGTATGGAGACAGGAACCCGGTCGACCGCGATTATCTCATTGCGGGTGCGCTGCTGCACGATGTAGGCAAGCTGCTCGAGTACGTCCGAGAAGGCGGCAAGACGGTGATGAGCGAGTTCGGGGCTAGCCTGCGCCATCCGTTCGGTGGCGTCGTGCTGGCCGCAGAGCAGGGGCTCCCCTCTGAGGTGCTGCACATGATCGCGGCCCACGCCAAAGAGGGCGATCTGGTGAAGCGCAGCAAGGAGGCCACCATTCTCTACCATGCCGATTTCACCAGTTTTGAGACCCTCAAATAGCGGCCTCGCGGGCCCACGATTTGTGGTCTACGCGCAGGGTATCTGAGCGAGTATCGCGGGGACAACGGGAGGACCGTATCGCATGTACGGGAAGACCATCATAGAGAAGATCCTGAGTGATCATTCAGGTGAGGACGCGCGCGCTGGAGACCGGGTGTGGGCAGAGCTGGACCTGGCAGTGGTGAGGGATTTCGGCGGGCCGAACGTGGTCCTGGAGTATGAGGAGCAGCTGGGCGACAAGCCGGTCTGGGACCCGCAGAGGATTGCCATGACCTTCGACTACCAGGCGCCGGCCAAGGTAGTTCAAGTGGCCAACAATCAGCGCATCTGTCGCCAGTTCGCCGTCAAGCACGGCGTCCCTCACGTCTTCGACGTCAATGCCGGGGTTGGGCAACACGTCCTTCTGGAGCATGGAATGGTTCTGCCAGGGAGCGTGATCATCGGTACCGACAGTCACATGAACCTCTTGGGCGCCGTCGGGTCGTTCTCGACCGGCATGGGTACCACAGACGTGGCGGCCGGTTGGGCCACTGGGCGACTGTGGTACAGAGTGCCGGAGACGATCAAGATCACCTTCACGGGGGACTACAGGTATCCAACGTCGGCCAAGGACCTGACCCTGTTTCTGCTCTCCAGGGTAGATATGGGCAAGACCATTTACAAGTCGCTGGAGTTCTATGGTCAGCCCATTGACTCCCTGTCGCTGGCTGGACGATTGACCCTGGCCAGCATGGTGACAGAGATGGAGGGCAAGATCGGGTTCATCACTCCCGATGATGACATCCTGGCGTGGATAGGGGGGCGAGCCGGAAGGACGGTGGAACCGGTGGTCCCTGACAAGGACGCCTCCTACTGGGAGGAGTGGGAGTTTGACATCAGTGGACTGGAGCCCCTCATCGCCTGTCCGGACAGGCCAGACAACGTGAAGCCCGTGCGTGAGGTTGCCGGCGTTCGTGTGGATGAGGTGTTCATCGGGTCCTGTACCAACGGCCGGCTCGAAGACCTGAAAGTGGCCGCCGAGGTGTTGGAAAGGATGGGGGGGAAGGTTGCCCCTGGCGTGCGTCTGGTGGTCACCCCGGCCACGACCGAGGTGGCGATGGAGGCGGTGGCGGCGGGGCTGTACGAGACGTTCATCAAGGCCGGTGCCATGGTCACCAACCAGGGATGTTCCCTCTGCACCATCGGCCACCACGGTGTGCTGGCGGAGGGAGATGTCCTGGTAAGTACAGGCAACCGCAACTTCAAAGGCAAACTGGGTAAGGGAAGCCTGGCATACCTGGCCAGCCCCGCAGTCGCGGCAGCCACCGCGGTCAAGGGCGAGATTTCGTTGCCCGAGTGAACCAGCAGAGCTTGATGGAGAGGAAGAGATGAGCAAAGAGTTCGCGTTCAGGGGCCGAGCCTGGGTAGTCGGAGATGACATAGACACCGACATGATCTATCATGGCAGCTATCTTCCCTTGACCGATCCGAAGGAGATGGCCAAACATGCCCTGGAATACGTTCCGGGCATGGAGGATTTCACCGAAAAGGTACACCCCGGGGATATCCTCGTGGCCGGCAAGAACTTTGGCTGCGGTTCCTCGCGTGAGCATGCCGTGATCACGCTACAGTACAACGATGTGGCTGCCATCGTCGCCGAGAGCTTTTCCCGCATATTCTACCGCAACGCGGTCAACCTGGGATACCCAATCCTGGAGGTCCCGGGCATCACCAGCGAGGTGGAGACGGGGGACGAGCTGGAGGTGGACGCCAACACCGGCCTGATCCGCAACCTGACCAAGGGGACGGAGGTGCGCGGTGCGCCTCTCTCAGGGCTGGAGAAGGAGATCATGACGGCGGGAGGCCTGTTCAGCTATCTAAGGAAGGAGCTTCCGGCTGAGGAGTAGATCATGGGCCAGACATTTGCAGAGAAGGCGCTCGCTCGCAAAGCCGGACTGGAGCAGGTGGAGCCCGGCCAGATCGTGACCGTGCAGCCGGACAAGCTCCTCACGCACGACAACACAGCCGCCATCGCCAAGGTATTCCGGGAGATCGGGGTCCAGCGGGTGGCCAGGCCAGGCATCAATGTCATCGTCCTGGATCACGTGGTGCCCGCTGCCACGGAGGGGCACGCCACGAACCATCAGCAGACGCGCCGGTTCGTCGCCGAGCAGGGCATCACCAACTTCTACGATGTGGGCGAGGGAATCTGCCACCAGGTCTTGCCGGAGAAGGGACACGCGCTGCCCGGTTACGTGATCGTCGGCAGCGACTCCCACACTCCGACCGCTGGCGCCTTTGGGGCCTTCGCCGCGGGCATCGGCCGGACGGAGGCGGCTGCCGTGATGGCGACGGGCGAGATCTGGCTGATGGTGCCCCATTCCTTCCGTATCGTGCTGAAAGGACCGGTGCCCCGGGGGGTCTACGCCAAGGATATTATCCTGCACATCATTGGCGATCTCGGAGCCGATGGAGCGGACTACCGATCAGTGGAGTTCGCTGGTCCGGTCATCGAAGAGATGAGTGTTGCCAGCAGGATGGTGCTCTGCAACATGGTGGCGGAGATGGGCGCTAAGGCTGGCGTGGTGGAGCCCGACGAGAAGACTCGCGCCTGGCTCAAAGGCAGGACCACACTCAGTTATGAGGACGTCTGCGCCGATCCTGATGCGAGCTACGAGCGGGTGATGGAGTATGATGTCGGCGACCTGAGTCCGCAGGTGGCCCGGCCGCACACTGTGGACAACGTGGTGCCGATCACTCAAGTGGCAGGGACCAGGGTGGATCAGGCGTTCATTGGAACTTGCACCAATGGCCGTCTTGAGGACTTTGAGGTTGCCGCCGGGATACTGCGTGGTCGCAAGGTGGCACCGCATACCAGACTGCTGATCCTCCCCGCCAGCAGGGAGGTGCTGCTGGCCGCGCTGGCGGAAGGCATAGTCACCGATCTGGTAAGTGCGGGGGCTGTTGTGCTCAACCCAGGTTGTGGGCCCTGTCTGGGCGCGCATGAAGGAGTGATGGCGCCAGGTGAAGTGACCGTGTCCACAGCGAACAGGAACTTCAAGGGACGTATGGGCTGCAAAGACTCGGAGATCTACCTGGCGAGTCCGGCGACGGTGGCGGCATCGGCGCTGACTGGGGAGATAACCGATCCCAGAGAATTCCTTTGATCTCGCGGGGGAAGAGTGGAGATGTGGAACAAGGTTCACACCGGGCGAGTCTGGAAATACGGCGATGATGTCAACACGGACGTGATCTACCCGGGCAAGTACACCTACAGCGATCTGCCGCCGGAGGAGATGGCCAATCACGCGCTGGAGGACCTGGATCCCGAGTTTGCGAAACGGGTTCAGCCAGGAGACATTGTCGTAGCTGGCAGGAACTTCGGGTGCGGCAGTTCTCGGGAACAGGCGGTGTCCTGTCTCAAGCATGCCGGCGTGGGCGTTCTCATCGCCAAGTCCTTCGCCCGCATCTATTTCAGGAACGCGATCAACCAGGGCCTGCCTATAGTCCAGTGCGCTGCGGTGGAGGGCGTGGAGCCGGGCGAGGAGGTCACGGTGGACTTCTCGGCGGGGAAGGTGCTGACTCCTCGTGGTGAGTACTCATTCCCGCCGCTGTCCGAATTCGTGATGGGCATTTTGGAGGACGGGGGGCTGATCCCTCACGTGCGCACCAAACTGGGCATTGGGTGACCGGAATCCGATTATCTCTGACGCAGAGGAGGTGAAGACTGCTGTGGCCAAGTACAAGATCGCCTGGTTGCCGGGTGACGGCATAGGCAAGGATGTGATGGACGCTGCTCGGATCGTGTTGGACGATCTGCAGTTGGACGCGCAGTACATACCTGGTGACGTCGGATGGGAGTTCTGGTGTACCGAGGGGGAAGCTCTGCCAGAACGTACAGTGGAACTTCTCAAGACCACGGATTGTTGCTTGTTTGGGGCGATCACATCCAAGCCCAAGGACGAGGCAGAGAAGGAACTTATGCCTGAGCTGAAGGGAAAGGGGTTGGCGTATTTCAGTCCCATCGTCCGTATGCGTCAGTTGCTGGACCTCTACACCAACATGAGGCCCTGCAAGGCGTATCCGGGCAACCCCCTCAACTACCGCGACGACATCGACTTGGTGGTGTTTCGCGAGAACACACAGGGGCTGTACGCCGGCGTGGAGTTCTACCCGTTGCCAGACGAGGTTCGACAGGTGCTGCTCAAGAACCATCCCAAGATGGGCCGTTTCGCCGAGGTCCCGGCAGATGAGATCGCCATCTCGTGCCGCATCCTCACCAAGCAGGGATGTCGTCGTATCGTGCGCCAGGCGTTCGAGCATGCCAAGAGATTCGAGCGCCCGTCGGTGACGCTGGTGGAGAAGCCCAACGTGTTACGCGAGACGAGCGGGATGATGGTTCGCGAGGCTCGCGACATTGCCAAGGAGTATCCGGGCATCGAGCTCTGGGAAACCAATGTGGATGCCATGGCTATGTGGCTGGTGAAGAACCCTCAGGACTACTCCGTGCTGGTGACGTCCAACATGTTTGGCGACATCATTTCCGACCTGTGTGCCCAACTGGTAGGCGGCCTCGGCTTTGCCTCCAGCGCCAATGTGGGAGACAAATACGGAGTCTTCGAGCCCACCCACGGTTCAGCTCCCAAGTACGCGGGACAGTACAAGGTCAATCCGATGGCGATGTTGCTGACGGTGAAGTTGATGCTGGACTGGCTAGGGGAGGTGAACCTCGCGCAGCGGCTGGAGAGTGCCCTGGCTGGTGTGATCGCCGAGGGCAAGGTGCGTACCTACGACATGGGCGGCGCGGCCAGCACGTTGGAGGTGGCGGAAGCGGTCGCAAGCAGGCTGTAACCCAGCCCCTCGTCGGCGATTTGAATGACATCGGCGGTAGCATAGCCCCTTGTGGGCGATGTACGTGGCACGATTGGGGGGCGGGGGACCATACCCAGGCCTGCTTGTGGGCGATGTACGCGGCACAATTGGGGGTCGGGGGGACAATACCCTGGCCCGCTTGGGACGGCCTCCAGGCCGTTCCTATCGGACCGTTGGGGTGCGTAGTATTGCCCTTCCTGGCGGTTTGTAGCCCCTCCGGTCGATCCCAAGGCGCACCGAGCCTTGCCCTTGTGCGCAGTCTGTGTGCCATGGACGCAAGGCCGAGGCCGGAATAGCCCAGCCCCTGGTGGGCGATTCGCACCGCTATGTGCAGGTCGGCCCCTTGAGGGGGTTGTTTAGCACCCGAGGCAGGCCAAGGCCAAGCGTAGCGTAGCCCCTCGTGGGCGGCTTCCGGTTCTGTGCAAAGAAAGGGTCCGACAGATGCCCTGGACCAAGCCGTATCGACCGCCTGCGAACCAACGCTTGGACCCAGACCTCTATCAGAACCCCAGCAGAGTGTGTTTCATCACGATGAGGTCCTATGGAAATCAGTCTCCTTTCGTGCTTCCAGCCCTGAACGCTCGGGTGATTGACTTGTTGCGAGAGGAACAGGAGCGGCAGCGTTGCAGGGTATTCACCTATTGCCTGATGCCAGACTATCTGCACTTCCTAGTGAGCCCTCGCGAAGAAGGTGTCTCGATTCTGCAGTTCGTTGACCGATACAAGGGAAGGACGACCAACGAGAGCTGGAAGTTCGGCTGGAAAGGCAAACTCTGGCAGCCTCGCCACTACGATCACGTTGTGCGCAGGGATGAGGATCTAGGAGTGATCGCGCTGTATCTGATGCAGAATCCGGTGCGAAGAGGACTTGTCGAGCGCAGTGAGGACTGGCCCTGGGGAGGTCAGATGAATCCGCTGCCGTCCTAGGGTGGGCACGGGGCACTAGGCCACGGGCGGTGTCGATGGGTGGGCACAAGACGGGCACAAGGCCCTAGCTCGCGGGCGGGTCTCGATGGGCGGGCACAGGACGGGCACGAGGCCCTAGGCTACGGGGGGGTCGGGTGGGCTTTGCTATTGCGGGTCCACCCGTTCTATTATTCCTGTGAGGGTATCTGATGGGCTTCTGGGAATTCGAGGGCAAGCGGCCTACTGTGGCCGATGGTGCCTTTGTGCATCCTGAGGCGACGATCATCGGTGGAGTTGAGATCGGCGAAGGCTGCTACGTGGGCGCGGGAGCGGTACTGCGTGGAGACTGGGGGGACATCGTCGTAGGCGCCGGCTCCAACATCCAGGAGGACTGTGTGCTCCACGTCAGGCCCGACGAGGTGACCCTGCTGGGTCCGGATTGTCAAATAGGTCACGGTGTCATCATTGACGGCGCACAGCTAGGGAGACATGTCATGGTGGGTATGCATGCTGTTGTCCACGATGGTGTGGTTGTGGGTGACGACGCCCTCATCGGCTCCGGGTGCGTAGTCCTGGCTGATATGGAGGTTCCCGCCGGGAAGATGGTGGTTGGAGTGCCGGGCAAGATCGTGGGCGACGTGTCGGCTGATCAGAAGGTGGCCTGGGAGTGGGGCCTGCGGCAGTACCAGGCCCTGCCGGCGCGGTGCCTCAACGGGCTTCGTCCGTCGTAGGAGAGCCATGAAGCTGACATATCGCGACAAGGTTTGGGATCTGAAGGGGGGGTTGACAGCCCGTGCCGCCATCGAGAAGGTCGGCCTTGACCCGGAGGCGATCCTGGTAGTCCGAAATGACAAGCTGATCACCGACGATACTGTGCTAGAGGAGGGGGATGAGGT
>JBAVWD010000005.1:0-2071 GCA_049697655.1 Anaerolineae bacterium
GCTCGAGCCCCGGTGGCAGGACTGGGGGAACTTCAGGGCCGTGGCCCATCATCTGGTACAAGACCTGCTCAGCCCCCGAGCGCCCACCACCCGCGACCTTGCTTGCTCCTGCTCGTCACGCCATCGCTGGCGGAGGGTCGCTGGCAAAGTGATTCCACCCCCCTGGCCTCAAAGGGACCTCGCTGCCATCCGGCAGCACGACCCATCGCCCAGCCTCCTGCTTCAGAATCTCGCCCACACAGGTGAGCTGCGTGCCCGTCTGTTCCTGCACCTGAGCGGCCACTTCCTCCTCCGCCATGGCAGACACCGTCAGGCACAATTCGTAATCCTCACCGCCCTCCAGAGCAAGCGCCCAATCTTCACGCCCGGTGACCTCAGCGACGTGTCGCGCGGCACCCGATATCGGTAGCCGGTCCGCAAACAGGCGCACCCCCACCCAACTCTGGTCACAAATGTGTCCTATGTCGCTGCTCAATCCGTCGCTGAGGTCTATCATCGATGTGGCACGACCACTCGTGGCGATAGCGCGGCCCTCGCTGACCCTGGGCGTGGGCGTAAGGTACGCCTCCAGGAGATGCTTCCACTCCTCCGCAATGCCCCCTGGGCCACCCCTCAGAAGCGCCAGTCCCGCCGCGGCCTCACCCAGCCATCCTGTCACCAGAACCACGTCCCCAGGCCGCGCCCCGGTGCGAAAAACAACCTCCTCAACCCTCACCTTTCCCATCAGGAAGACGTCCACTACGATCGGCCCATCGGTACGAGACAGGTTTCCCCCCACGATGTCCGCCCCGTGCCGGGACGCTTCCTCCGCCAGACCACCGTAGAGGCCCTCCACCCAGCTCACCTCCAGGTCAGTGGGCAGAGCCAGGGAGACCAGGAAGTGCTCTGGGGTCCCCCCTTTGGCCGCGATGTCACTGAGGTTGATGGCCGCCGCCCGCCGCCCCAGTTGGAAGGGGGTAATCAGCTCCCTCGAGAAATGAACGCCCTCTACCTGGATGTCACAAGTGGCCAGCCCGCAGGTCCCAGGGTCCAGGGCCAGCACTGCCACGTCGTCGCCCACTGCCGCGCGGACATCCTCTCGGTAGTGAGGCAAACGGGCAGCGATCCTCTCTATCAGCGCAAACTCCCCTAATTCCGAGACTTTCACCGCTCCTCCTTCCGGCCGTCAGTGGCCCTCCCTGCTCCTCAGCGCACCGGACAGCGGCCGCAAAGAACGCCCATCATATCCTCGCCTGCGCAGTGCGAGTTGACGTCAACGTGCGCGCAGTCCGGCCCACGAGCCATACCCCTCCTTCGCCGTGTAAGCGCGGCGCTGAACCGTCTGCAGAGCCGAGGCTCGCATGGAAGTACCGCTACCCTTTGGGCGGATACGGATCCTTCCCGTACGTATGCTCTGATTGGATCGTGCCGTCTCGCTTGTGAATGACCACTTGCCCGAGCGTGTGCCGCTTCGCCAATTCCTTGGCCCGCGCAGTCGCCTCAGCCTTGGTATCGTGGCTGCTGGACGCCCTTGACGAATTCTGTCGCTCGACGTTCCAGCCTCCATCAGGCCGGGGCGTTACGTGATAAGTGGTGCGTTTTGCCATGACTCAACCCCCATCCTCCCATTCTTGCTCACCTGCAGCGAGCTTCCTGCACACAGCTCACAATCCTTTCAATGCTGCCTTGGAAATCCAGCTCCAGATCGTGTTGCCACACGCGAATCACCGTCCACCCCATCTGTCTCAGCTTCCTGTGGACCCTCCTGTCCCGCTCGCGATTCTTGGTGATCTTAGTCTTCCAGAAAGCCGAGACCTTGTGCTCCCAGGACGGAAATCTGTAACCGTGCCAAAAGTCACCGTCCACGAAGACCGCCACTTTAACCTTCGTGAAAACCACGTCCGGTTTGCCCGGGAGCTGTCGCATGTGCTTGCGGAACCTGAGGCCACTCCTATGGAGTTCCGAGCGAACCCGCATCTCCAGCCCGGTGTCCGCCCCTTTGATGCGGGACATGCAGTAGCTTCGCTGTGCCGGGGTAAGATTGTCAGGCATTCTCATCACGCTGTGGTGGCACCTTCTGCAACTCCCGAAG
>JBAVWD010000006.1:0-7475 GCA_049697655.1 Anaerolineae bacterium
AGCCACGGTGACGGTGGACGGTCCCTGCGGGCTCGATGCGGTGGTGGCACTGGGTGCCTGGGAGTTTGTGCCGGAGCCGGGGAGCGTCCTGCTGCTGGGCAGCGGGTTGATAGGCCTGGCCGGATACGCCGCCCTTCGACTTCGCTCAGGGCAGGGGTTGCGGCTGAGGAAGAGGTAGACGTGAACCTTCCGAAGGTTTGGAACCTTCGGAAGGTTGGTTGGTGTGGGTTGAGGGCCATCGTGGTCGGGGCGGTGGCCCTTTTTTGTGCTTGTTCACCCTCCCCCTGCCCCTCCCCTCAAGGGAGGGGAGTCAGTAGGGAGGCCCCCCACACTCTCTGGGCTAGGGACACAGGCAACACTTGCGTGTTGAGCCAGGGAATGAAGTTCCCTGGCTCAAGGTGTCAAGTCCCGCAGGGACTTCTTGAGTGTAGCGCAGGAATTCATTCCGGCGCGACCCGGGCCAAGGACCGCTTGGGAACTCCGCCGGTGGAGTGTTCAACGTGTTCTTGTGCCACTACGGAGTTGAGCTCCGGGAGGGTGAGGAACCTTAAAGATTGCTGCGCCCTCTTGACAAGGTGCAAAACCTCGGTTATAATTAGAACACTTGTTCTAGTCACAGGATAGACCATGCCTGATATACGGTTCATAGACAAGGTGCGTAAGCTGAAGGTTCACGAGAGGGCCGTGCGCGAGCCCTCTCACGTGAGGTCGGAGCTGACCCGGGTCTTCCCCTCTCTGGAACGCCTGTTGGGGTTCCTGGAGGAGGTGCCCGACGGCGCCGAACTGGAAGTGACCCGTCAGAAGAGCAAGTACATCCTCCGTATCAGGCAATAACAGAGCACTCTTGAGGAAGGCATAGGCCTCCACTGACCGGGGAAGAGGCTAGGGCCTCGCAGCTCCCCCAGCGAAATCCGTAAGGGAGCCCCGGGACTCATTCTCGATGGGAAATCGAGGGTGGATCCCAGGGCTCCTTTTGTTAGGACAGGCAATTCAACGAGATAACACGATGAGTGAGTACACGGGGCAATCGCTGATCTTGCTGGTCTTCGGTCTGGTCGCCACCTTGAGCGGCGCGGCCTGCTACTACTTCTCCCTGTTCAGGCCGCGGCGTCCGGCGGTGACAGCCCTGGTGCTGTTGACGGCCTTCATCTTCTGGCAGGACCTGCTGTGGGGCAGCGTGTTCGCCGTGGCCACCATGCGCACCCGGGCAGTCAGTTTCGATGTGCTGGCAGGGCATCTCCTGTGGCCGATCCTGGCAGTGGGGCTCCTGGGCACCCTGGGTACGGGCCTCCTCTTCCTGCTGATCTTGAGGAGGGAGTTGCGATGACGCTGGCCAGGGCAGTGGCGGTGCGGCTGTACGGTCTGCTCTTTCGTGTGCTCATCCGGGTCGTGCCTGGGGCCGGTGAACTGGACGCCATTCTCGATATCCTGGACGGTGAAGGACATGAGCGGTTTCTATAGTGTCATCTTTTCGGAGAGGGAGATCCTCGACGTGGGGCGACTCGCCGCCTCAGGTGACGTCTCGCTGGATGAGGAGATCGGGATGCTGCGCGTCTGTATGCGTCGGGTGCTGGAAGCGGACATCGACCCCGCGATCAGCCTGCAACTGCTCTCCAGGGGTGTGGGCGAGCTGGCCAAGCTGATGCGAGCCAAGCGCGCCCTGTCTGGCGAGGCAGCGGACGGACTGGCCGACGCTTTCGCCAAGGCGCTGGACGAACTCTCTACCGAACTGGGAATCGATCTGTGATGGTAACTGGGGGGCTGAGGTCACGGTGGGCGTGGTGGATGTGAATCCACGAAAGACCGCAGCCCCCCAGTATCGCCCACCGCGAGGAGCGTGACGAGAGATGACGGAGAACGGGGAAGGGGTGGGGAGGCTCAGGGAGGCGCTGCGCAGGTACCGCAACACCAGGGCCAAGGGCGTCGCTGTGGACGAGCGGCCGGGCTGCGTCTACGGCATGTTGACCCGGGAGCAACTCGGTGACCTCGTGGAAGACATCCAACAGTTGAAGGCCACTTTGAACAGGATCTACGTCTCCGTGCTGCTGATGCTGGTGGGGCTGGTGGTGAACACCCTCCTGGAGAGGTTAGGGCTGCTATGAACTGGAGAGAGACGTTGGCGGAGCAGTTGTTTGGTGACATCATCGGCCAGCGCGTCCAGGCCGCCATCAAGGTCATAGACGACAAGTGGTGGCGCCAGGTGGACGGCGCGGCCGGACCCCAGGACAAGAAATGGTGGGAGATCAAGGACGACCTCGATGATGCCCTCGACGCATGGAGAACCAACCCCCTCGCCTTCAGGATCGTGGCCTTGACCACCGACTACGTCGTCGGCGCCGGCATTCAGGTCACATCCCCCGTGGCCTACGTGGACAAGTTCATCAACGAGCTATGGAGCCACAGGCTCAACAAGCTAGCCCTTCGCCTCTACACCTGGTGCGACGAGCTGACCCGAGCCGGAGACCTCTACATCGTGATGTACACCAACCCCGCTGACGGCCTCAGCTACTTCCGAGCCATCAACGCCGTCAAGATCGACCGCATCGAGACCGACCCCCACGACCTCGAAAGAGAGCTCCGCTACCACGAGCTCCGCGAGGACGACCCCATCCAGGGCAAGTGGTGGAGCGGGTGGGAGACCGCCAAGGACGACCCCACCACCCCCGTCATGCTGCACTACGCCGTGAACCGTCCGGTGGGCTGCATCCGAGGCCAGGCTGATCTAACGGCCCTGCTGCCATGGCTGCGCAGGTACAAGGAGTGGCTAGAGGATCGCGTGCGGGTGAACCGCTACAAGAACGCTTTCCTGTGGCACGTCAAGCTGGACGGCGCAGGACCAGGGGACATAGAGAGCAAGCAGGCTCAGTACGCGCAGCCACCCTCTCCAGGTTCCGTCATCGTCACCGACGAGACGGAGCAGTGGACGCCCGTCCAGCCCCACATCCAGGCCGAGGACGTCAAGGACGACGGCAAGGCGCTGAGGCTGATGATTGCCGCCGGCGCCGGCATCCCCTTGCACTACCTGGGCGAGGGAGAGTCCGCCACCAGGAGCACGGCCCAGGAAATGGCGGGACCGACCATCCGTCACTACGAGCACCGCCAGAAGTTCTTCTGCGACCTGGTGATGGACGTGGTAGAAAAGGCTGCCTATAGAGCCAGGGCCGCCGGCAGGATGCACCACCCCCGAGGCGGTCTGCAACTCACCACCACCGTCAGTGACCTCCGCGAGGAGGACAGTCTCAAAGTCGCCAGGGCCGCCGCCACCATCGTGACCTACCTGGTAGAGCTCAAGCGCCTTGGCTGGATCACCGACCGCAAAGCCATGGAGCTTGCCTACAAGTTCGCAGGTGAGGTCATCGACGTCGAGGCCATGCTCCGCGAGCTACAAACCGAGGCGGGCACAGACACCGCGGCCCCGCCAGAGGAGACCAATGGTGACAACTGACACCGCCGCGGCCACCAGATGGGGCGACTTCCCGTCGCCAAACGAAGGATGCATCCTGAGCATGTCGAAGGGTACATCCTGACTGGTCCTTCGCATCCTGAGTAGGGCCGAAGGCCCGTATCGAAGGACGAAGGACGTATCGAAGGAGGACCAAGATGACGACATATCTCTGCGATCTCTGCGGTAAAGAGTACAAAAGCAGGAGCGGGCTGCGAGACCACCGCAAGAGCCACGCGCAGGCACCCCAGGCTCCGCAGGTACCCATGGACCTCAAGGCTCCGCCCAAGCCCAGGAAACCGCATGAGGAGGCTGACTTGCTCCTGGACGCCTGCGACGCCTTGGGAGTGGACCCCGAGCAAGTCATCTCCTGGCGAGTTTACGACCAGACCGTAGTCATGATCGTGGGACCCGTAGGCTTCAAGTACATCTGGACCAAAGGTCAGACCCGATGAGCGACACAGAATACCTCGAAGACTTTGTCACCCTGGCTCTGCCATCCAGCCTCACCGACAGGCCCAACTACGCCGTCACGCTCATCAAGGCCGGACCGACCCTCCACCGGTGGAGATTCCCGGCGCCTGTCTTGCAGAGCGCGGCCTCTCGCTTTCAGGGCTGTGCCTGCTTTGTAGATCACGCCGGCTTCTTCCAGGAGAACGCCAGCATCAAGGACCTGGCCGGAGTGATCACCGACGTCTCCTGGGATGCCGACGTCTCACCCCAGGGAGCCTTGACCGGCCGGCTGGCGCTGAACCGCACCCCAGCCGCGAACTGGCTGGAGGCCCTCCTGGACCAGATCATCTCGGACCGAGAGGAGGGGCTACCGGTACCCAATGTCGGACTCTCAGCGGACCTCTACGCCGCCTACTACCTCGACGGAGACACCCGGGTGGCGACCCAGATCCGCAGAGTGCAGTCCGTTGACGTTGTGTTCGACCCCGCAGCGGGCGGGGCTTTCGATCGCGTCCTCAACTCCATGAAAGGGGGAATCAGCATGAAGGACGACAAGCACACCCCAGGGGCAACCCAAACCGACTCGTTGCCCGCCTCGCGCCCCCCTGCGGCCGAGGAGACACGAGTCACCACCGAGATCTTGACCGGAGATGCCGCCCAGGTCCAGAGGACCACCGCCGCTATCGAGGGGGCAGCCGCCGCGGACCAGGCGGCCAGGCAGGCTCAAGACCTCCTACGCTCACAGTGTCAGACCGTCCTGGAAAGTGCCTTGACGTGGTCCGACCTGCCGCAGCCCATGAAGGACGCGATCAGGGCTCAGTTCAGCGGCCGCGTCTTTGCACCCGATACCCTGGACGCCGAGATCTCCAGGTACCGCACCATGCTCGCCGGCATGTTGGAGGACAAGGTCATCACCGGTGCAGGGGACGCCATCGACGGCCCCAGGGCTAGTGGCATGCTCACCAGCCTGGACCGCGTGCAGCTCGCCTTCGAGCGCTTGATGGGCTTGCCCATCCCAGAGCAGCACTCCGACATCCCGAGGCTCTCTGGCATCCGCGAGATGTACCTGATGATGACCGGCGACCATGACTTCTATGGTCGCTTCTATCACGAGCGCGTCAGGTTGTCCAACGTCACCACGGCATCGATGACCTCCGTGGTCAAGAACGTCCTCAACAAGGTCCTGTTGCAGGCGTACAACGTGCGGCCGAGGTGGTGGGCGCCCATCTGCTACGAGGAGGACTTCGGGTCCCTCAACCAGATCACGTGGATGAAGACCGGGGGCATCGGTGCCTTGCCAACGGTGGCTGAAGGCGGAGCCTATACCGAGCTGGACTGGGCGGACGCCGAGGAGACCGCCGACTTCGTGAAGAAGGGCGGCTACATCGGGATCACGCTGGAGATGATGGACCGCGACGACGTCGGCTCGGTCAAGCGCATCCCCAGAGAGCTCGGCAACGCAGCGTGGCGCACGCTCTCAACCCTGGTGTCCAACATGTTCACGTCCGACTCAGGCACAGGGCCGACCATGGCCGACAGCTACCACGTCTTTGACGCCAGCAACCACGGCAATCTTCTGACCACGGCGCTGAGCGCCGCAGCCTGGGACGCGGTGATTCAGGCCGTGTACCAGCAGACGGAGCCAGGGTCCAGTGCACCCCTGGCCATCCGTCCGCAGTTCTGCCTGGTGCCCATCGAGCTCGAGAGGACCGCGCTCGCCATCCTCGAACAGCCGTGGTCAGCCGAGGCCACGTATCACTACCTCGAGCCCCGCTTCCAGAGCGGGCGAGTGATCGTCGTCCCCGAGTGGACCGACGCCAACAATTGGGCTGCGGTGTGCGACCCCAACGACTGCCCTGGCATCTCCATCGGCTACCGCTATGGCCGAGAGCCAGAGCTGTTTGTAGCCGACGACCAGACCGTCGGCTCCATGTTCACCAACGACGAGATGCGCATCAAGTGTCGCTTCTTCGTCGCCGTAGGTGTGGCGGACTACCGTCCGCTCCACAAGTCCAACGTCGCGTAATGGCGACAGGCCCCGCAGCAGCTCACGGGACCGCAGTCACCAACGCTGCCGCCGGATATGCTATCCGGCGCAGGAAGGATACATCCTGAGCCGCGCCCTGAGCGTGTCGAAGGGTAGTCCTGAGCACAGCGAAGGACGTATCGAAGGAGGCACACATGGTCACCGAGGCGTGGATCGTAGCCGTCTTGTCCGCCATCCTCGCGCTGGCGCTGGAACTCATCCCTGGGCTCCGCAAACGGTGGGAGCTCCTGGGATGGGAGCAAAAGCGCTTCGCCTGGCTGGTGGGCTGCCTGATCCTCGGACCGGCCCCGTGGATCCTGGGGTGTGTAGGCCGGATCGTAAACTTAGACCTTACCTTCGTCTCCTGGGCTGGCTCCTGCGAGGTTGAGACCCTGGCCCGAGGTCTGCAGATAGGCTTCCTGGCCTACTTCGCGTCGCAGGCCACACACGGAGCCGTTCACGCCGTCAAGACAGCCACCACAAACGCTGGCGCCGGATATGCTATCCGGCGCAAGAAAGGATTCTGACACCATGGCCAACGAGGTTATGAGAACCCTGAGTTTCCACGTGGCGCCCCTCGCAGACGCCGACTCCGTTGTCGACTTCTCTGCGCTGGAGGCCATGACCATCGTGGGGGTCAGTCTCTGCGCCACGGTCTTTACCGGCTCACCGACGGGCTTCAATATCGACATCCAGGACGACGGGACCGACGTCATCACCGCCATAGCGGCCAACACGGCCTTGACGCCGGGCACCTGGAAGACCGCTCACATGGGCGGCACCGAGACGCCCGTCACCATCGCCGCCGGCAGCGAGGTCGAGATTGACCTCAACCTCACCGGAGGCTCGACGCCCACGGCCGAGTTTGACGTCGTCATCTGGTACCTGGCCGGAGCGCAGGGCTAGTAGGGGCAACCCAGCGGGTTGCCCTGCAGCACCTCCTTGTGCGGGTCGGGTGACGCCGACACCCCGCTCGCCACAAAGATCGGGCGAGGGACCGGGTGGGGGGTCCTTCGCCCGCTCCAACACAGCTGGCGCCGGATACGCTGGCGCCGCACACGCTGGTGCCGGATATCCTATCCGGCGCAAAGGGAAAGTCGGATGGAGTTCCAGAGAGGGCTTGTCAGGTCCTACGACGCCACGACACACACCGCCGCCGTCCTGCTGGCAGGCTCCCTATCCAGGGCACTCCTCAGCCTGCCCGTCTCGCACCAGATCCCACCCGACCTCATGATCGCGGGCACACACTGCGCCGTCGCCTTCTTCGCTGACCGCTCCGACGGCATAGTTGTCTCCACCTTCCAAGACCCCGCCGACCCACGCATCATCACCCAAACACAACTCGACGCCCACACCGCAGACCCCGAGGCCCACCGCACCCTCTACACCTACGAGGACACCGGGACCGACCTCACCCTCACCACCAGCTGGCAGAGCATCCCTAACCTCAGCATCGCCGTCGCGCCCCCCTCCCCCCAGACCTGGACCGTGATCGTCCTCGCACAACTGAATATCCGCAGCACCGGCGCCATCGAAATAGCCGACCTACTAGCC
>JBAVWD010000007.1:0-1656 GCA_049697655.1 Anaerolineae bacterium
GGCGTGGACGCATTCAGCATGTGGAGAGTGGAGACGCCACTTCCTTCCTGGAGCTGGGCAGAATGCTGCAGTTCCTGCATTCATCTGGCGCGTTGGCCGAGGATGAGAGCCTGACAGAAGAGCAAGAGGAATGAGTCTGCATTGATGCTAGGCATCTCCCAGTGAGAAGCCCAGCCCGCAGCGGTGAGGGTCCCGAGCCGCCTCGACGACACTGTGCCGCGGCTGATGGCTCTCCGAGAGGGCAATCGAAAGCCGGTGCGCCTGATTCTCCAGGCGAGCACACCGTGCCATTGAATCCCCATCTCCGACTGCCAACGACGACCTTGTGTTGAGGTTTTCCCGCCTCTACTCCTCCCAATTGCCACGCCTTTTTCCACATCCTCCCAGCGCGTGAACTTGACAATGTCCAGAAAGAGGGTATAATTTTGTTTTATTAGGAAAACCATCAGTCACACGGGGAGGGAGTATGGAGAAGGGACTCCGCTACACGGAGGCGCTGGCCAGCGTGCTGAAAAGGGGTACGGTGGGGCGGATCGACTCCGCGCTCGGTTCACTGGCACTCTTGGATCGCAGCCGCAAGGTGCGGCAACTCACGGACCGGGCCATCCGGGGGATCGAGGTAGTGCCCATACCGGCCTCGTTGGATGGCACGCGGGCGGCGATTCTGGTGAGCAACTACCCCTCGGTGTTTCAGTCACTGCGGGCGGTGATCAAGGTTGGGTGCCGCATCTCCACGGAACGTGTCCGTATCAGGGCCGTAGCTCGGCCGGAGATCATCACTGAGGGCAATCTCTTGTTCAAGGCGCTCGGGGTGGGTCAGTTTGTCTTCCCTGTCCACAAGGACCAGGCTGGTGCCTACAGGCTGGAGGGAAGATTGGTCAAGGATATCCTACGCTGGTTGGAGATCCGCGGAAACGTGCTGTGGCTGTCCATCACTGGAAGAACGAGAGGTAACGGTCTTCTGGAGGGCGACCTGAGGACGGGCGCCGCCCTGTTCTCCTTCAAGAAGGGCGTGCCCCTGGTACCCATGGGGCTGGTAACGAAGGAGAAGAAGGGCAGGTTGAGAGTGATCGGTGTGAGATTCGGCGAGCCCATCTGCCCTCTGCCAACTGGCGAGCTGGACGATTTCGAGAGGGCCGACTACCTGATTGACCTGACCACCCTGGCGATGTGTGAAGTAGCGCGCCTCTTGCCGCGTGGTCAGAGGGGCGACTTCGAAGAAGCTGAGCAGAAGCTGGAGGAGACCAGGAGGCGTCTGGGGATAGAGTGAGCCTGTGGCGCCCAGGGGGCACCTATCCCATCACTGGGCGCCGGGTGGGTTGCTGTATGACCAGAGGGGGCTGGCGGCTGCGATAGGCTGCGGGCCCCTTTGTTTTTGTCAGCACGAGGAGATCCTCGTGCTCTGCACAGCAGCGGGTGAAGATGTGGGCGCACATCGAAGAGCGGTGGCCATCTGAGCTGTCGTTCATCTCCCCCAACGATTACTTTGCAGGGTGCACACGATACGTTTATAATGGACTAGCCTGAACCTGGATCAGCGGCGTCGCGGCGAGATCGCAATCGGCGGCGGCACATCACACGTTCAACTTCCCATAGGAGGTAAGTCATGGAGGGTCTACTGGCCACGGGAAGCTGTCTGTTGGTCCCCGTTATCTT
>JBAVWD010000008.1:0-1619 GCA_049697655.1 Anaerolineae bacterium
TACTTCGAGATCGCACCAGGTGAGTGCACCTCCCTGGACAGGCATGAGCACGACCATGGTGTGGTGGTGTTGAGAGGGCGCGGCGAGGTCCTTCTGGGAGACGAAGTATCGGAGGTCTCATTCGGCGACGCGGTATACGTTTCGCCAAATGAGGCGCATCAGTTCAGATGTACTGGAGATGCGCCGCTAGGCTTTCTGTGTGTGATCCGTGCACCAAGGAGTGGGGATCCGTGAAGGCTGTGATGTACCTTGGTCCCGGCGAGCTTCGTTATCAGGATGTGGACACTCCACGGCCTGGGCCTGGGGAGCTGCTGATCAGGAATAGGGTGGCTCTCACGTGCGGGACCGATGTGAAGACATTCCGTCGGGGGCATCATCTCATGGAGCCTCCGATGCTGTTCGGGCACGAGTTCTCCGGCCAGGTCGCGCAGGTGGGGAAGGGAGTCACCGGCTTCGCCGAAGGCATGAGGGTTGTGGCCGCCAATTCGGCTCCCTGCAAGTCTTGTTTCTACTGTGAGCGCGGCAAGCACAACCTGTGCGAGAGTATCCTGTTCAACTGGGGGGCGTTTGCCGAGTACGTCAGGGTGCCGGCACGCATTGTCGAGACCAACGTGTACGAAATCCCCTCACATCTGGATTTCGAAGAGGCGGCCATGCTCGAACCACTGGCTTGCGTCGTCTTGGGGAACGAGGCAGCAGGCATCTCACCGGGTGATATCGTCGTCATCGCCGGGGGAGGGGGCCCCATTGGACTCATGCACCTTCAGTTGGCCTGCCACAACGGGGCGCGCCACGCGGTGGTGATCGATCTTATGGATTCGAGGCTGCGACTGGCGGAGCGGTTGGGTGCCACACATACGGTCAATCCTACCCGTGAGGATCCCGTACGCTTCGTCCAGGAGCTCACTCACGGTCGTGGAGCCGATGTGGTCATAGAGACTGCTGGGGTGCCTGAGGTATGGCAGATGTCGATACAACTCGCCCGCAAGGGCGGGACCGTGGTCATGTTCGGCGGTTGCCCGGACGGGAGTCAGGTAGCGATCGACGCGAACAGGGTGCACTACGGAGAACTCACCATCAAGGGGGTCTTTCATCACACACCGAAGACGGTCGCCAGGGCACTCCAGCTGTTGAGCGACCGGGTGGTCGAGGCCGGCCCGCTCATCAGCGGTCGAGTCCGTCTCCAAGATACGCAGGCGGCGCTGGAGAGGATGATGTCCGGCGAGGCGATCAAGATGGCGATCACTCTCTAGTGGAGATCAGGAACTGTAAATGAGAGTGGCGCGGTATTACAGTTGGGGTGACGTTCGCTTGGAGCACATGGACGTGCCAGAGATCGGTCCTGGAGAGATGTTGGTCCAGGTAAGGGCCTGCGGGCTGTGCGGGAGCGACTTGATGGCGTGGTACGCCGACAGCAAGGCGCCAACGGTTCTCGGTCACGAGCCGGTGGGTTTCGTCTCGCGGGTAGGGAGTGGTGTCACCGACTTCACTCCAGGGGATAGGGTTTTTGTTCATCATCACGTCCCCTGTTTCGTGTGTCACTACTGTAGACGGGGCAACTACTCCTGCTGTGCGACCTTCAAACAGAACGGCATCCATCCTGGAGGCTTTTCCGAGTA
>JBAVWD010000009.1:0-2790 GCA_049697655.1 Anaerolineae bacterium
GTCTTGGCGAAGCCGATCCCCGGATAGACGATGATCTTCTGCCTATCAACGCCGGCCTCCACAGCCAGATCGATGCTCTCTCGCAGCTCCCGAATGATGTCCCCCATCAGGTCCTGATACCCCACTCCCTGGTAACGACCGCCCAGGCGCTCGGTCTGGACCGCGTCCTTGGGCCGGCTACGGTTGTGCATGAGCACCAGCGGGACCTGGTATCGGGCCGCAACCTGGCCCAGCTGCGGATCCATGCGCAGCCCCCAGATGTCGTTGATCAGGCTGGCCCCCGCCTCCAGCGCCTCCGCGGCCACCTCGGACCTGTAGGTGTCGATCGATAGGGGGACGTCTACACGCTGCGCCAGCGCCTCCACCACAGGCAAGACTCGTCGCAGCTCCTCCTCGACCTCCACCGGCTGGGAGCCAGGCCTGGTGGACTCGCCGCCGACGTCTATCAGGTCAGCGCCCTCCTCGACCATACGCTCTGCCTGAGCCACCGCCCTCTCGACGTCGTGTCCCAAACCATCTCCAGAGAACGAGTCGGGCGTGACATTCACCACGCCCATGATATAGGTTCTCTCACCCCAGACGAAGAGCCTGCCTCCGATGTGGAGCGGAGTCAACTCCTCTCCAGCATGGCGGGCCAGAGCTTGCTCCAACTCAGAGGCGAGGCGCGCCAGGCTCTTGAAAGGCTGCAAACGCAGCTTCCTGATCAGCTCCTGGAAATGGCGCAGGGTGCCCAAGATCAGGACGTCGCTGTCCGTGTCCTTTGTGGAGTAGACGGCACGAGAGGTGACCACTTCCCCTCCGTGGGCCAGCATCTCCTGCTTGATGATGTTGGCGGCAGCGAAGTTCAAACCCTCTACCTTCACTGTTCGGAAGGAAGCCTTGGGGGTCATAATCTCGATGCCCGGGGGAGAGCAGCCGATCTTCTTCATTTCAGCCAGTATCTTGGCTGGAGTATCGAGGTTCAGGACACGGACATTGGACCCGGCTGCCAAACCGCCTTACCTCCCGCCAGACTCCGCCATCCCCAGGATGGAGAAGAACTCAGCCCTGGTCGCGGCCTGAGTCCGGAAGATCCCTCGGTTGGCCGAGGTGACCAGGCGGCTGCCCGGCTTCCTGATGCCTCGCATGGTCATACAGAGGTGCTCGGCCTCTATCACTACCCCCACCCCTCGCGCCCCCAGGGCCTCCATGATGGTATCCGCTACCTGACCCGTCAGGCGCTCCTGGAGCTGTGGCCTTCGAGCCAGAATCTCCACCACTCGAGCCAGCTTGCTGATCCCGACCAGCCGACCCCGGGGGATGTATCCCACGTGCGCCAGCCCGTGGAAGGGCAGGAAATGGTGCTCGCACATGGAGTAGAAGGGGATGTCCTTGAGCACGACCATCTCCTCGTGCTTTTCATGTTCGAACCCGACGGCCAGGATCTCCTTCGGGTCCTGACTGAGGCCCGAGAAAACCTCGGCATACATCTCTGCGATGCGGGTCGGTGTGTCCACCAGGCCCTCGCGATGCGGATCCTCTCCTATGGCAGCGATGATCTCGGCGATCGCCTTGCTGACCCTGTCCCGATCAATCACTCTGCTTCCCCTCCGTGAGCAGCTGAGCTCCCGGTGGTGAGATCCATTACCATCACCTGGGTCTCGGTCGGCAGGGCAGCCTTGGTCACCTTCAACACATCCACCGGAGCGACCTCTTTGATGCCCATCTCCTTGAGGAACTGATCTACTGGCGCCAGCTTCACGCCCTTGAGGAGTTCCGTCTTGTAGTGCATAGGGATCACGATCTTGGGTTCCAGCAGGCTGATCACCTCTGACGCCTCCGCCGCGCCCAGGGTTGTGCCGCCGCCCACGGGGATGAGCAGCACGTCCACGTCGCCCAACTCCTCGACCTGGGACTGGGTGAGCACCTGGCGCAGGTCTCCCAGATGGCATACGGTGACGCCCTCGAAATCGAACAGGTACACCGTGCTGCGGACCCCCGGCTCGGTCTGAGTCTCCTCGGGTTGGCCAGGGATGCCGATGACGAAGATACCCTTGATCTCGTACTCTCCAGGACCGCTGATGACCTGAGGGTTGCCCTTGATGGCCTTCACGTTGGCATGGTCAGGGTGATCGTGGGTCACCGTGACTACGTCCGCCCGAAGGCGAGGCAAACTGTAGCCGATGTCGTCGCCGTAGGGGTCTGTAACCACCGTACCGTTTCTGTCGCGCAGTCTGAAGCAGGAATGGCCGTACCAGTTGATCTGCATCTTGGTCCTCCGCCGACGCTTTGCTCCTTCAGGTGTTGGCTTCCATTATACGCCAGGACCCTTCAAAAAGACACGGACAGCGCCACGACGCCATGGTGCGGTCAACCTCATAAGGTGGCGGCCACAGCGCGGTACTCGATTCCTGGGCGGGACTGAGAGCTTGACAGTAGCTCAGATCTGTGCTATAATGGCAAGCAAAGAGTCGGCACAAACCGCAAAGAGAGAAGACAAGGAGGTACAAAGAGTGAAGAAACACTGGCTACGAGGCATGTTGTTGGGCGTGAGTCTGGCGCTACTGCTAGGCGGCGGGGTGGCGCTGGCGCAAATGGCCCTGACGGTGGACCAGGACTGCTTTGAGTGCTGGCCGGGCGTGTGGGGACCTGAAGCGATTCCCGATATCACCGCGGAGTACATCCTGCAGGTGAAGCTCACCGGCCTCGACCCCGAGCTTAACCTGTGTATCGCGGCAGACATCCCGGGCGCGGACGGGTACGAGGAGTGCGGCTATGTGGGCACGGATAGCTATCTATGGTCCTTGGCCG
>JBAVWD010000010.1:0-1727 GCA_049697655.1 Anaerolineae bacterium
GGACGGAATCCAGCGCCGCCGGTGAAGTTGAGGCGCCAGGTGTCTTCACTCCAGCTGGGGAAGCCCGGCCGTTCTCGGAAGGCGTCTTGGTAGACGTCGAAGAAGAGAGTTGCGTTGTGCGGACTCCAGGTGAGCACGGCCATGCCCTCGGGCAGCTCTGTGACGGGCACAGCCTGTGTAAGATCACGCCACCATTCTTCCTCGGCGAAGGCGAAGCAGAAGCCATGCTGCTCGAACAGATCAAGGGCATCGTCACTCCGGTCATAGAAGTCGAAACGCAGCACACTCGGTCGGTCGTCCTTGATTTCAGACAGAATCTGCCGGGCACGGGTCTCCATCCACTGTAAGATGAAAGATCCCAGCTCTTGGCCGCGGTAGTCCGGATGTACCCTGCCGTCGAGGAAGGCCCGGTACTCATGGGCCAAGCCGTCGTCGCACGTGACCCACGCCGTAGCCGCCAGGCGCCCTGCGGAGTCCACCGCGCAGAGAGTATCGGTCGTGAGGTTGTCCCCGGCCTGTTCGAGCTTCGTCTTCTGGTCTGCGACACTGGCGATACTCGTGCCACCATCTGTCGGCGCGCAGTCCGCTTCCAATTGAAACAGCGCGGGGGCATCCTCGCGCCCCAGTGGTCGCCAAGTATGTGATGGCAGAACGGGTGGAGATGGAAGAGAGAGGATCATTTCACTCCACACCCCGGCAGCCGAGCGAGAGCAGGCAGCATCCCTCACATTGAGGCCTCTTCTTGCAGGTATCCTTACAGTGGACCACGATCAAGGCGTGAAACTCGTTGTAGAGTGCCGTATCCTCCGGAAGCACCTCCATGAAGAACCGCTGAACCTGATCATAGGAGGCCGCCTCCATCCACCCGCACCCCAGTCTGGAGAACAGGCGCCTGGTGTAGGCGTCGACCACGAACACCGGGCGCTGCAAGGCGTAGAGGAGGATGCTATCCGCGGTCTCCGGGCCTACGCCCTTGACCTCCAACAGTTCTGCCCTCAGCGTCTCGAGAGGGAGGGATCGCAACCTCTCCAGATCCATGCCGTACCCCTCGAGGAAGCGGAGTAGACTCGTCAGCCGGTCGTACTTAATGTTGTAGTAGCCCGCCGGGGCGAGGGGAGCCTTCACCGTGTCTGGTTCCGCCCGAAGCAGCGCCCCTGGCTGAAGAAGCCCCTCCCGCTTGAGGTTGGCGATGGCCTGGGCCACGTTGTGCCAGGCCGTATTCTGAGTGAGCACGGCGCCCACGATCACCTCGAAGGGGCTGTCGGCGGGCCACCAATGCTGAGGTCCGTACGAGGAACGAAGGAGATCGAAGATCTGGAGCAGGCTCTGCCTGCTCTGGGAGCACCTCCTGTGATTTCCCGTTGAACTCATGTCCCCCCGACGATGGGCGCCAGCCACCCCTGGTCGCCCTGGTCGCTCAGTGCACCAGGGAATCCTGGAGCGGACAGGTGTCGTGCACATCATAAGACAGTGACCCCTGGGAGGCAACCTCGGGCACCACTCCTGACAGTGTGTTCGCGGCACGATCCTTGTCTCATTCCCGCCGGGAGGATATGGAAAAAGGGCGCGGGAAGCGCCGCTGGACGCACCCTGAGTAGACCGAAGGTCGTATCGAAGGGGCAGTCCAGCGGCGAAGGCGACGGTGACGGCCGCCTAGGCGCGTCCAACATCGTTTTTCAACACTCTCCGCCGGCACGGTTGAATGAACCCCATGGCTGTGATAAGAT
>JBAVWD010000011.1:0-3012 GCA_049697655.1 Anaerolineae bacterium
GATGGACTCTCGTCGCCTCGATAATCAGCTTGCCAGGGAGATAGACCAGGAAGAACGCCGAGAGGACGAAGTGTGGAACGCTCCAGACCGACGTCGCGGTCCAGATACCGGAGCCGGCGGCAAGCACAGTCAGGACACAAGTGCCCAACAGCGCGACGTGGGGATAACGGAGGATCCACTCCCTGCCCAACAGACCGGTTGCGGTGCTCATGGGGCCCGAGTCATGGCGCTTTCTTCGCAGCGATGCAGATCAGCGAGACGCCAAAAGGGAGATCGCCTCGGGCCATCAGTCCACCCTCCAGGGAGAATATCCCGGCAAGGAGTCTGTTGAGGCCTGGCGTCGGCATCTCCAGGTCTGAGCGGAAGGCCCTCCACCGCCCTGCGAAGTTCTTGAACCTGCGTACTCCCCAAACGAATGGGAAGAGGAGTGTATTGAAGTAAGACAGCCTGGTGATTTCGAAGCCAGCATGCTCGACTTTGTCCCTGAGCTGGCTCCTGGTGTACCTCCGGTAGTGGCCCGAGAACTTGTCGAAGTCGCTCCACAGGAATGCGAAGGCGGGCACCACCGCGAGTAGACGCCCCTCATTCTTGAGGACCCTCCACATCTCCCTCAAGCCCACGGGCTCCTGCTCCAGATGCTCTAGCAGGTCGAGAGCGGTGACCAGATCGAAGCTGCCCTCGGCGAAGGGCAAATGCCCCCCATCAGCCAGGCACAGGCGCGCCCGGCCCTGTTCCCGACCATATTTCACGGCCTGGGGCGAAATGTCAACCCCGGTGACCTCACCGTAGCGCTCCAGGAAGCCCATGGTAGCGCCGGTGCCGCAGCCCACATCCAGAATCCTGGGATTGCGCGCCCCGTCCAGCATTTCGTCCAGGAGGCGCGACAGTATCCTCCTCCTGGCAACAAAGAACCAGTGAGATTCCTCCAGGTCGTGGACCACCTCGTAGGCGTGCGGATCCATGCCAGCTACTGGTCCAGGACGCGGATGGTCCGGGCGGGGACACCGACGACGACGTGGTACGGAGACACGTCCTCCCGGACAACAGCGCCCGCTCCTACGAAGCCGCACTCCCCCACGGTCACGCCGGGGAGTATGGTGGCGTTGGTGCCCACAAAGCACCCGCTCTTGAGAACCACCTCCTTGGAGTACGAAGGGAAGTAAGTCTGGAGGGGGTGATCCCGGAAGCCGACGTTCACGTGGGTCAGGATCGTGACCCTCTCCGCCAGCGTGACATCATCCTCCAAGGTTATGTCGTCCGCCAGGTCGATGAGGACCTCATCGCCCAGGAAACAGTTGTCTCCAATACTCAGACCCGCAAACCCCCCTCGGTACACGTTGAAGAACTTCACGCTGTGAATGGTGACGTTCTTGCCGATCTTGACACCCACCAGACGGAGGAAGAGGGTGCGAAGAGGCGGGAAGATCATCAAGCGGAACAACACCAGCAGTATTGTGCCAGCGCCAAACCGCATGCCTCTCCTGAAACCGATCTCTCGAACCGCCTTCAACGTGCCAACTCGTTCTTGACTGTCTTCCTGAATCGCCAGAGCTGCCGGATGTAGTCCACGGTGTCAGCCAGGGGGCTTACCGTCGAGGCCTTGTCGAATCGCCTCAGGAAGAGGCAAGGTATCTCCGCGATGTTGTACTCTCTGTAGTAGGAACGAACCATGACCTCTGTGTCCCAGAACCAGCGTTGGTCGTCTATCTCATCCAGCACAGGAAGGATGCGCTCGCGTTTGAAGAACTTGTAACCGGTCTCGGTGTCGTTCAAGTCCGCACCCAGGAGCCTGCGCACCAGCCAGACGTACCCGGCGCTGAGCACGTATCTGTCCAGCGAGCGGAGGTTGAGTTTGTAGATCCTGCGTCCTACAGCAATGTCCGCCCCGTTTCTCACGGCGTTGACGCACGAAGGGATATACCGGGCGTGCACCTCCAGATCGATGTCTATGAAGCCCGCCACATCGCCCTGGGCGGCTAGAATACCGTCGCTCACCGCGCCGCCTCTGCCCTTGTTCTCTGTGTGAAAGATCCTGGACATCCTCTTGTCCGGATAGCGCTCGATGAGTCCGTCGATCAAGTCGCGCGTTCGATCCTTACTGCAATCATCGACGAAGATGAGCTCGTAGGAATACCGAGTGTCGTCCAGAACCTCAAGGATGGCGGCCACACTGTCTTCAATGACCAACTCCTCGTTGTAGCAGGCGAGCACCAGGCTCAGATCAGGTGGTGTGCCCACCATCCATCACTCCTCACCAAACCCACAACACGTCCACGTCGGCGAACCCTTCTATTGTGCCACCGCAGCCGCCAGCAACCTGCCATGAGACGGACGGAGGCGCTCTGTGAACGGTGCATCGACAGGCCAGCATTCAGGAACGCCGAGACTCAGTGAGATCGCCTCGCTGTAGCAACCGATCCGCGCCGCCAAGGCTGCCCTCTCCGCCGCATGACAACGTAGCGCAGCAAGCGGCGGTGCTCGAACATCCAGCGGTTGTGTCGAAGACACTCCCAAGCCCTTGCCCTCGGGTCCGTCGGCCCCAGGCCGGCTGACTTGCGGTGCGGTCAGTGTGACTGGCCGTCACTTCTGTGCGAACAACGGCCTTGCCGTGGGGCAGGCTTCCCCGTTACCGCTCTACAGTACTCCCTCTCCTGTTCGCGTGGCCTTCCCTGTCGATGCGACCGCTAGCGACATGCCTCACGTAGCGTATCAAGAGAAAGGAGCACATCGCGCCCGCCGTCACGGCGCTGATCCGCCAGCCAATCTGGAACGACAATGGATCGAATACGAACTCCACCACATGTTGCCCTTCGCCGATTTCCACGGCTCTGAAGGCGTAGTCTGCTTTATACACCTTCTGACTGTGCCCGTCAACCGCAGCCCTCCACCCGGGATAGTAGAGATCTGCAAGCACCAGGAATCCATCCGTCGCCGAATCGACCTCAACAAGCACTCTCGAGGGTCCGTATTCCACGATGCGTGCGGTCTACTCGTACTGCGCGGTGTTACCCC
>JBAVWD010000012.1:0-4278 GCA_049697655.1 Anaerolineae bacterium
AGGTTGCGACGTGTACCTGGTCACCGCCACGCGAGGAGAGGCGGGGGAGATAGTGGTCCCAGACCTGACCACGCCGGCCGATCTTCCCTTCGTGCGCGAGCGCGAACTGCGCTGCGCCTGCGAGATCTACGTCATCCACCCCCCCAAGTTCCTGGACTATCCAGATGGGCTGCTGCCGATCATTCATCAGGGACAGGCAGTGGGGAAACTAGTGCGCTTGATTCGGGAGCTGAAGCCCCATGTGCTCGTTACCTTCGGGCCGGATGGGATCTACGGTCACTACGACCACATCGCGGTGCATCGCTGGGCGACCATCGCCTACGATCTGGCCGCGGACCCACAGTGCTTTCCAGGTCAGCTGGAGAACGGCTGCGTGCCTCACCAAGTCAGCAAGCTCTACTACCGCGTACTGTCTGAAGAACGTTTGGCCGCCATGTCAGAGGACGAGGGGTCCGCGGCGCTGATGATGGATGGTGTGCCCTTCGCCCTTGTGGGATGGCCAAGGGACGAGATCACGACTGTGATCGACGTCGGCGACTTCGTTGAGGTGAAGCTGCGGGGCCTGCAGTGTCACGTATCGCAGGTAGGCTATGATGCTCCTTCTGGGGAGACGCCCGAAGAGGTCCTGAAGGATCCGTGGTTTCGGCAGGAAACGTTCACGCTGGCTCGCTCCACAGTCGGGACGTCGACCGGACCGGAGACGGACCTCTTTTCTGGGTTGAGGTAGCTCACGGTTGAGGCTACGGCTGGCCAACCGCGAGGTCCCCGAGAGAACGAACGAAAGTAGACAGGCGGACGTGGCCAACTGTCACGAGATGGAACTGGGGCAAGTCTACGTGTGTGAGGACTGTGGTCTCCAGCTCAAGGTTGTAAGCGAGTGCGAGGAGTGCGGTGCGGACACGTGCGGGTGCACGGCCCCCTGCACGTTCGAATGCTGCGGCGAACCTTTGAAGCTGAAGGAAGAGGACTAGGCCTGCTGAGTTGCGTTGCGCGGATGAGGCGGCGTCGTAGGCGTCCTGCTCCGTGGTCGAACCCTCGTTGGCTAAGGTGAACATCAGAGCTCCTCTAGCTATTCTTCTGGCTCTCGTCCTCGCCTATCTGGGCCAGACCTACTTCTTGCAGGAAGGCCCGGCAGTAGATGGCGTCATTCTTTTCGGGTTGGCCAGTCTCTGCCTGCTGGTAGTTCCTCCCCGGCGAGACTGCGAGGCAGCCACAACAGTCCCAGAGACGCGACCAAGCAGGCTGGCCCGTGTGCTCGTGGGACTTGGTTTGGTCTTCGTATGCTTGTGCCTGGCGGATCTCTACGTCAACGTGGCGAGCAACAGGGCCCTTGTGGCCTGGTTGGTGGGCCTGGGCCTGTTCGTTGCCGGGTTCTGGCTTGGTTCCTCGCGTCCAGGCTGGCGACTCGAGCGGCGCGAGTTGCTCCTGCTCATAGTCATCCTGCTGGTGGCCCTCTTCTTGCGCACCTATCGCCTCAGCGAGATGCCTCCTGGTGTCTATCTCGACGAAGCTGACAATGGCGTGTGGGCGCTGCGCTTCCTGGAGGGGCCATACTCGCCCTTCACCGAGCAGCGGCACGGCAACGCCACCCTGCCTTTCCAGCTTCTGGGAGCAGCGCTGAAGGTCTTTGGCGTGGAACCGCTGGTTCTGCGGGCCTTCGATGTGGCTGTCGGCATGGCGACAGTGGTGGCCTTCTACTTCCTGGCCCGAGAGATGTTCGGCGTGCCCCCTGCCCTGATAGGGACGGCGCTGATGGCTGTCTCGCGCTGGCACGTGCACTTCAGCCGTACCGGCTTTGTGGACAACCTACAGGTGCCTCTTTTCGAGACCCTGACCGCGCTTTTCCTGTGGCGGGCCCTCCAGCGTGGGCGGCGGTTGGACTACGTATTCGCGGGGCTGAGCTTCGGCTTGGGGTTTCATACCTATCTCGGCTATCGCGTGGTCCCACTGGTCATCGCTTTGTATCTGCTCCATCTGGCGTTTTCCAGAAGGGGATGGATCCGTGCCCAGTTGCCTGGGCTACTGGTCTTCGTTCTTGCCACCTTCATGACGCTCTCGCCACTGGCGCTCTTCGGAGTGCAGAGGCCCGAGATCTTCCTGCGCCGGGCGGAAGCCGCTTCCGTCTTCTTGGACATCGAGACAGAGGGAAGCTACCAGCCGCTGGTGGAGAACGTGCGCAAGAGTCTGCTGATGTACAACGACGAGGGAGATCCCCGGGCGCGCCACAACCTACCTCACCAGCCTATGCTTGACGGTTTGTCGGCCATGTTCTTCGGCCTGGGCCTTGGTTACAGTCTGCTGCGGCTGCGGCATCACCGCTACTTCCTGCCTGTGGCCTGGCTCCTGCTGGGGTTGTTGCCAGGCATCCTCTCGCTTGCAGATTCCAACCCTCACTCGCTCCGGACATTGGGCAACGTGCCGGCGGTCTTCCTCTTGGTCAGCGCGTTTTGGGACCGAGCCTGGGCGACGTACGCTCCCCTGTTGAAGGAGAAGGGGCGTCGCTATCTCGGTCTCGCTGCGGCCGCGGCCGTGATTCTTTGTGGGGTTGGAAACTGTCGTGTCTACTTTGGTGCTCAGGCCACGAACGAGTCGGTATACTATGACTTCGATCCCGCCCAGACAGCCGCTGGCGAGTACGTCAAGGCTCACGGTATGGACAGCCTGCTCCTCGTCTCCCACTCGTTAGCCAACCACTCGGATCTCAAGTTCATCCCCTACGGGGTGCCGTTCACGGTGCTGGACCTCAATGCCCATGTGCCACTGCGAGGGCAGGTCGACAGCGATGTTACCTACGTTCTGGACTGGGGCCATGAGGCCCTCATCCCCCGCTTGAGCTCCCTCTACCCGGGCAGCGAGTACGTGGAGCATCTGGACCGGTACGGACGCACCATGTTTTACACCTACGAGGTGACGCAGGCAGAGGTGGCAGGCGTTCAGGGGCTGGAGGCTTCCTACTACGAGGGAACGGGGTTCGAGGAGCCAGCGGCTGTGGAACGGGTGGACAAGACACTGGATATCTCGTCGGCCAGTGCCCCCATGGCCCCACCGTTCTCGGCGAGGTGGCGGGGCTCTCTGTACGTACCATTGTACGGATCGTATTCCTTTGTACTGGAGGCCTCGGGTTGGGCCACCCTGCGAGTGGGGCAGGAGGCGGCACTGGAGGTGGAGGACGGCAGCGCTGAGCAGAGCGTGCAACTCCCTGCTGGGTTCCAGGCCATCGAAGTGGAGACCGTGCAGGAGGGGGGAGGGCACCTGCGGGTGAGTTGGGTCTCGCCCGACGGCGAGGAAGAGATGATCCCCTCTAGCCTCCTGTACGCCAAGGATCTCTACGGGCATGGTCTCCTGGGGCTTTACAGGTCCGGGACCGCCTGGGAGGGACCGGTAGAGGTGCAACAACTCGACCCGTTTATCGCGCCCAACGATGTCCTTCCATCGCCTTTCAGTATAGAGTGGCTGGGGAAGATCTACGTGCCAGTGAGTGGCCAGTACGTCTTCGGCACCACATCAGACGACGGCTCCTATCTGTATCTGGATGACCAGCTCGTGGTGGACAACGGCGGCCATCACGGAGACGTGTACAGCGAGGGTGTGATCCAACTGGAGGAGGGTTTCCACGACATCCGTCTTCTGTACTTTCAGGATGGGGGTGGACGCAAGATAGAGCTCTATTGGACGCCCCCCGGCGGTGACAAGGCCCTCGTATCGCAGGAGCAACTGTTCCCACTCGGGGTGGAACTGAGTATCCCGCTTCTGCCGGTATCTAGCCCCGTTCCAGAGACCACGCCACTGCCGCCAGCAGCGGCCGCGGGAGAGGTCACCTTTGTCGCCAGTTGGGGAAGCCGCGGCGAGGGTCCAGGCGAGTTCGAGGAACCACGAGGGGTGGCGGTCAGCCTGCAAGGCGCGGTATACGTGGCGGACACGGGAAACCGTCGCCTTCAGGTCTTCGAGGAGACGGGCGCGTTCGTGGCGGAGTGGGGAGAAGGGGTACTGGGTGAGCCCTTCGACGTGGCGGTGGGCGTGGATGGCCGGGTGTACGTGGTGGACACGGAGCATGACAGCGTATTCGTCTTCTCGTCAGGAGGACAACTCGAGGAACGCTGGGGTGAGGGGTGGGGTCTGTTCGATCCCCGTGGCTTGGAGGTGGACAGGGAAGGGAACGTCTATGTCGCCAACACAGGCGGCAACGTGGTGGTCAAGGCCTCGCCTGAGGGAGAGATGGCCCAGGTCTATGGGTGGACGGAATCTGGCCCGAGCGTCTTGAACCAGCCCACCGATGTA
>JBAVWD010000013.1:0-2477 GCA_049697655.1 Anaerolineae bacterium
ACTGCCCACCGTACCCGCCCCTTTCCGCATACGATTCCTTCTGGCGGGCGGCCCGAGCCGAAAGGCTGGATGCGAAGCTCAGCTGATTGGAGGCAGTCCGGCAACTCGATCCCCCAGAACGAGCCAGGCTCATAGGCCCTTCCCGCATTGGATCACAGAAGACTGAACGACTGATCATGTCCGCATCTCCGAAAGAGCCGTAGAATCGCTCCTGGCGAAGTACCTCCCTGCCTCTGTGACCATTGACAACGCTCGACCCGCGCCGGATTCACCCGCCTTCGGCGCCGCCTCGTGGCCGGTCGTCGTCCCTTGCCCTGGCATCGAGCCTCTGCTACACTCCTTGAGGGCTACCGAGGGAGGCAGCATGCTGGCCAAGGTCTTCAGCGGTCCCGTCATCGGGCTCGAAGGAGCCATCGTCCAGGTGGAGGTGGATATCACCCGCGGACTCCCCCACAAGTGGCTTCACCGGGCACGGGGATAGGTTCGCGCCCCGCCAAGAACGCGGCTTGCCCCACCCCGCGCCAACAGTCACCATGGCCCACGGCCTACGAGCACCGGACTCCGCCGACCGCCCCTCAGAAGAAACATCCCACCCGGCCTGACTCCCCTTTACGGCCCATAGTTCTTCAGTGCTAGAGGCACGTCGGTTTTGTAGCCCGGCCAGTTCTCCCACCAGGTGATGGAGTCGGCCAGCATGGCGGCCCCCAGGACGTCCACATCTCCGTCGCCGTCGACATCGCTAGCGTAGACGGAGCGTGCGCCATCGAGGTCAGCCCTCACGGTGTGCTCGATCCACGGGGTAGGGTCTCCCAGACGATTCTCCCACCAGTTGATGCTGTGGCCACCGTAGGCAGCGCCCAACACATCCGCGTCTCCATCGCCGTCCATGTCAGTAGCGTAGACAGAGGTGAAGTCCACCGCCCACGCGCTGGCCGTGATCGTGTGTTCTGTCCAATCTATGGGATCGGCAGGCGGCGAGTTGCCGCTTGGATGGCCCTCCCACCAAGCGATGCAGTGTCGCGATGGTGATGACTTGCGTGATCTTCAATAGCAAGAGAAACGACAGGGAGCAAAGGAAGTTGCTGGACTTGACAACATGTGCTTCGGTCGTATACTACTTGGTGCATGGACAAGCAAAGAGCCCCGCTGAGCGGGGCTCCCTGCCTGTTGCGTGTGCAGACGTGACCTAGAACACCACTCTAGCCAGCAGAGGGACCAGGATTAGCGCCAGGACCGTTCCGCTGACAATGATGGTGATGGTCACGTCTTTGCGTTTCCAGTGTATTTCCATCTTTGCCTTCGCTTACCTCCTTCCTGTGGGTCTTTTGGCGCCGGATGTAGTGGCCGCTGCTCGTAGTCTACACCAGCTTTAGCGTCTGTCAAGTACTCTCTTTTGGGACACTAGTACTCCTATGTAGTACTTCGCTGTTCACATCAACAGTTTATCATGCGACCGTGGTCAGAGCGAGCTCCTGGGGCGCACGAAAGCTTAAAATCTGGCTCCCAAGGGCGCTATCGTGCTGACTATTGTGCATGTATGTGGCCACCCAGGTGACGCCCTTCTCGATGGCCGCTACGTAGCCCACCGCGGGATCCTCCGGGTCCCTGGCGTCCCGTCCGCATCGTAAAGCGCGTCGTCAATCTCCGCGTTGGGCTGGTCTTGCTCATTCATGTTCACCTCCTGAATCCATTATAGCCCCCTCCAATGTTTTGCGGGCAAAGGAAACACAGGTCCGGTTTTTTGCGCAAAAGGTCAGCTCAGGCAGCGGCCAGGTAGCCCACGGTGATGATCATGTCGTAGCACTGCTCAGCGAACTCGGTGATATTCTTCTCGTAGTCCGCCTGGGCCTGGCTCTCGGTGAACTGTGCGTCTTGCTTAACGCCAGGTGGTACATCGCCGCGAGTCGGCACCTTGGCTCTGCTCGTCCCGGACCAGAGAATGCCGACCCGTTGCTCATCTACGCATCTCGGAATCAGCCGGATGATCGCTTCTAGTAGAGTAACCTTCCTCCTCTCTACCACAGTCCAGAGGGCTTCACCGTCCACCGATTGATTTGCCGCCAGCCTCGCAGGCTGTCCCTCTCCCTTGCCCTGGCATCGAGCCTCTGCTACACTCCTTGAGGGCTACCGAGGGAGGCAGCATGCTGGCCAAGGTCTTCAGTTGCGCGGTCATCGGGCTGGAGGGAGCCGTCGTCCAGGTGGAGGTGGACATCTCCCGCGGCCTGCCCTCTTTCACCATCGTGGGCCTCCCCGACACGGCTGTCCAGGAGTCTCGCGAGCGCGTCCGCGCCGCCATCAAGAACTCCGGCCTGGCCTTCCCCGGCACGCGCCTCACGGTAAACCTGGCCCCCGCCGACCTCCGTAAGGAAGGCCACGCCTACGACCTGCCCATCGCCCTGGGCATTCTCTTGGCTAACGACCAGCTCTGGGCCGACGTCTCGTCCTGCCTCTTCGTCGGCGAGCTCTCCCTCGACGGC
>JBAVWD010000014.1:0-7134 GCA_049697655.1 Anaerolineae bacterium
GGGGGCCTGGAGGGCTCGCCTCCGGTGCGAGCGATGGCGTTGGCGAGGTCTGTGGCATCTCGCCCACTGTCACCACCGAGGTGGCGTCGGAGCCGGCGTTCCCCTGGCTGTCAACGCCCCGGGCGCGGATGGTGTAGGTGCCGGGCTCTGTCGGGTTCCATTCGACGGTGGCTGTGCCCAGCCGCCCTCCATCGGCGGAGGCGGTGACCAGGGGGGCATCGTCCACAAAGAACTGGAAGCTGGCCACGCCGTGGGCATCGGAGGCGTGGGCCTGGATGGTGACCGGGGCGAGGGGTAGCTTGGCGCCATCCAGAGGGCGGTCCAACCAGGTCATGGGGCCCTGGGCCGCTGCGCCACATGCGGCCAGCATCAGGCTCAGGGTGAGCAGGAGGATACAAGGGACCAAGAACCTTCTCATACCGCACCTCCCTCGTCTTGGCGCCTGGGTCACTTGCCTTTGTTGTAATCGGCAGGCAAAACTAGGAACACGGGCGCGGCCGCCATGTGGATTGGCAGTCAGGGTATCACCATTGCTCACAGAGCGCAAGTTGAGGTGCCCGGGTTCGTGGTGAGGGCGTTAGCCCTTCAGAACGCGCTAAAGCGCGTACTACGAACCAGCGACAGCCTGCTTTCCCTTGAGGGGGGAGGACAGGAGGCGGGGGTGAGATGAAACCGAATTCCTCACCATGCTCAGGATACCACGTGAGAGACCTCAAGACAGCATGCTGAGCCGCATCGTTGGGCTCACGCGACAACTTGACACGACCTAGAAAACCTACACTGCCTCGCTCTGCTCCGCAGCTATCCTTCGACAAGCTCAGGACGCCGCTCAGGATGCTCGTTACTGGTTGGGCACGTACTGAGTGAGGGCTTCAGCCCTTCAGGACGCGCTGAAGCGCGCACTACAAACCAGGGGCCTCGTCCCCACGCGGGGGGAGGACGCTCCTCTCTGCGTGTGATGTACTTGTGGTGCAGGCGGCTGGGTCAAGGGGCGAACGGCCTGGTCCAGAAGACAGGCTACCGGGAGAACGAGATCCCTGGGCGGGTGGATGAATATTGACTGGCCCGTGTTGTGGTCTGTGACCATCCACCCGCTCGCCTGTGGATGTTTGGCGGTCGCCGGATCTCAATTGCCAAACCGCCTTCAACCCCGACCGGGAGGGAGTATCGACCCATCGTTGATTGCCTTTCGACGCCAAGGTGAGCCTCAGGCGCCAATTGGCGAACACAACCTACACGCGGGGCTTGTGCTGTCAAAGGGGACAAGATAGAATGCGATAGTATTACGGTGAAAAGGGAGGCTTTCATGGCAACTGTAAGTGCGCTTACACAACACATCGAGATCACTCCTGGTGTGCGTGGCGGCAGGCCTCGCATTGCCGGGCGGCGCATCACCGTATCTGACATCGCCATCATGCACCCCAAGATGGGGCGATCCGTGGATGAGATCGCCTGCGAATACGACTTGGCCCTGAGTGATGTCCACGCCGCGCTGGCCTACTATTACGATCACCGCCAGGAGATAGAGCGGGGGATCGAGGCGGATCGCGTCTTCGTGGAGGCTTTTCGTGAGGATAACCCCTCGCTCTTGCAGGAAAGGCTGAAGGCCTTGCGCGGTGACTGACCGTGTCCGCTTTCACTTGGACGAGCATGTGGCTTTCGCTGTAGCGGTTGCGCTGCGCAAGCACGGCATTGATGTGACCAGCACTAAGGAAGCTGGTTTGATGGGGGCCGACGATTCAAGTCAGCTTGAGTATGCTCATCGGCAGGGCCGGGTGATCGTCACACACGATGCAGATTACTTGCGTTGGCACAGCCGAGGTATTGAACACCCCGGGATCGCCTATTGTCACAAGGATGCTCGTAGCACCGGACAGGTTGTCGAAACGTTGCGCCTGATCTACGAATTGCTCAGCTCCGAGGAGATGGGAGGTAGGGTAGAGTTCTTGTGACAGGAAAGGGCGCGGGATGGCGTGGCCCTACGTCTCGGCTCATGGATGCTGGGCCGGTTCGTAGTGAGGGCTTTAGCCCTTCAGGACGCGCTGAAGCGCGTACTACAAACGCGGAGAGCGGTTCGTGGAACACCCTCCCGAAGGGTCCGAACCTCCGGGAGGGCTGAACTAGCTCTTGGCCTTGCCAGGCATCATCTGCTCCGGCATTTGGACCGCCACCACCTGACCCCGGGCACACACCTCTCCCCCAGCCGACAGGGTTGCATCCACCACCACTTTGCGGCCTTTGATCTCTTTCACGCGTCCGCGCACCTCCACAGGCACAGCGATCGGGGTCGGGCGCAGGAAGTCCACGTGGAGCGAGGCGGTCACGTAACGCAGGGGCGGCTCCGTATCCATGGGGCGTCCCTCGGCGCGATAGGCCGCCGCGGCTGCGGTGCCGGTGGAGTGACAGTCGATGAGGGAGGCGATCAACCCTCCGTAGACGAAGCCGGGAATGGCGGTGTGATAGGGTTTGGGGAAGAAGGTGCAGATGGTCTCCTCGCCATCCCAGTAGCTCTTGATCTGGTGGCCAAACTCATTGAGCCGTCCGCAACCATAACAGTGACTCAGGTCGCCCGGATAGTAGTCTTGAAAGGCCTTCTGGTTCACAAGTCTGCGCCTCCCACGGCCAGGAATGGACCTAGATGAAGGGTCGCACCGCCTTGTCCAGCAGATAGCCCGCCGAGAGCAGGAGTCCGGTGAGGAGATGGATGAATACCGTGGCCGCATTGGCAGGCACCAGCTTGAGATACTCGTCGTAATGGGCGCGGGCCACCCCGATGGCCCTGAGGGCTACGGGAAGGGTAGCCAGGGCGATCAAGGTGAAGGGCGACGTGATCCGCAGCAGGGCGGCCAACACGATGATGGCATAGGTCGCCACCAACAGGGCCAGATACCCCAGTGCGGCCTTCCTCCTACCCAGCCGGACCACCAGGTGATCCTTGCCCACCGCTCCATCGGCGGGCGCATCCTGGAACTCGTTGATGTAGAGCACCCCCGCGATGAGTAACCCCACGGGAATGGCGGCCACCACGGGCTCCCAGGCCAGGTAGCCGGTCTGCACGAAGAAGGAGCCCAGGGTCATCAACACGCCGAAGTTCAGGCCGATGAAGAACTCACCGATGCCCCGGCTGACCAGGTTGAAGGGCGGCGCGGTGTAGAAGAAACCGCAGAAGATGCCGAAAATCCCCAGCGCGAGAATCAGGGGGCCCCTCACGTAGGCCAGGCAGAGGCCGACCACACAGGCCAGGGCGAAGGCGGCCAGCGCGCCGCACATGACCTCCCTGGGTGTCAACAGTCCCTGCTGAATCAAACGGCTGCCGCCGGTGAAGGGACGGACGAACTCCACGTTGACCTCGTCGGTGCCGCTGCGGTGGTCGAAGTAGTCATTGGCCACGTTGGTGCCGGTGTGCAGGAGCAACCCTCCCAACAAGGTCAACAGGAATAGCCCGAGATGAAAGGTGCCCGTCCTGGCCCAGGCGATGGTGGCGCCCAGGAGGATGGGCACGATGGTCGCCGTAAAGAAGGGCGCCCGTACCTCGGCCAGCCAGATCTTCATCTTGTTTGGGGCTGCCTTGCTCAAGTCGTCGGCCATGAGACCTCCTCTGTCCTGTGTAACACCTCACGCGCCTGACCGGCACTCCCCGCCGGTCCGACGACACCTTTCTCTTCTAACATGTCCATCAGCCGGGAGGCCCTCACGTAGCCGATGCGCAGCCGGCGCTGGAGGAAGGTCGTGGAGGCATGTCGTTGCTGCTTCACCAACTCGATGGCTCGCTCCAGGAGTTCGTCTTCCTGCTTTGCTTCGTCTTGAACCACGGTGTCCATCTCCGGCCACAACGGCTGCTGGAAAAGTTCCTCGACCTTCGAGGGCAAAGGCGGTTCCAGTCCTCTCCAGAAGCGAACCAGCCGGTCGATCTCCGTGTCCGAGACGAAGCAGCCCTGCAAGCGCACCGGACTGGAGGCGTCGGCGGCCACGTAAAGCATGTCTCCTCTGCCCAGGAGCTTCTCCGCACCCGCCTTGTCCAGGATGACGCGGGAATCCGCCTGCGAGGTTACGGCGAAGGAGATCCGTGCCGGGAAGTTGGCCTTGATGAGCCCGGTAACCACATCCACCGAGGGACGCTGGGTGGCGACGACCAGGTGTATGCCGGTGGCCCTGGACATCTGCGCTAAGCGACAGAGGGAGCGCTCGACCTCGTCGGGAGCGGCCATCATCAGGTCCGCCAGCTCATCGATGACGACCACCATGTGGGGCAGGGGCCTTCCTCCATGAGCAGCGCGGACTTCATTGTAGTGGGCGAGGTTGCGGGCGGCAGCGGCGGAGAAGAGCTTGTAGCGGCGGTCCATCTCCCGTAAGACCCACCTGAGAGTGCCCACCACTCGCTCCACCTCCACCAGCACGGGCGCCAGGAGATGGGGGACGCCGTTGAAGTTGACCAGCTCCACCATCTTGGGGTCTATCATCAACAGGCTGAGATCCTCGGGAGTATTCCTCAAGAGCAGGCAGGTGACAATGGAGTTGATGCATACACTCTTGCCTGATCCTGTGGCGCCAGCGATGAGGAGGTGAGGCATCTTGGCCAGGTCAGCCACCACCGGGCTGCCGGAGACGTCCTGTCCCAGGGCGATGGCGAGCCCGGAGGTCATGTCCTCAAAGTCGTCGGACTCCAAAATCCGCCGCAGGGGGACCAGGGAGGCCTCGTCGTTGGGGACCTCGACTCCGATCATGGAGCGGCCAGGGACCGGGGCCTGGATGCGCACCGACTCCGCGGCCAGGGCCAGGGAGAGGTCCTTGGCCAGAGCGCCGATCTTGCTGACCTTGACCTTGGACCGTGAGACGCGGCCATCTCGTTCTTTCCGCTCCACGTACCCCGGCTCCACGCCGAACTGAGTGACGGTGGGACCCTGGTTGACCTCGACCACCCGGCCAGGGACTCCGAAGCTGGTCAGGGACTCCTCGATGAGGCGTATCTTGCGGCGGATCTCTGCCTCGCTGACCTCCTTGGGCACCTTGTGTTCGAGGACATTCTGCACCACAGGCAGTTGCCATTCCCTGCGTGGCGACGGTTGTCGCGCAGGCCGGTGGCCGTTTCCCTGGGGGCCTGCACCATGGCCTCGAGAAGGTCCGGAGGGGCTGGTGATCTTGTCTTTCCACTGGGAGATCACTCCCAGGCCTGTCAACTCCGGGCGGCGGAATCTGAGACTGGGGGAGCGCCTTCTCCAGCCGTCCGCGGCTGTGCTGCCGGCCCGTTTGAGGCGTGTACCGAATCGAGACAGGGAGACGCCGGAGAGGAGGATGAGGCCGATGGCTGCGGCGGCCACGATGGTGACGTAGGCGCCGATGGTGCCGGCGCTGGCGATCAGCGCCTGGCTCAGCGCCCATCCTACGTAACCGCCTCCTCCCCCTTCGACCGCGAGCTGCCTGGGATCCTCGCTGAAGGAGAAGAGGTGAGCGGCGGTAAGGGAAACGGCAAAGAGGAGTGTCGTGGCCAGGGGGCTGCGCCATTGGAGTCCGGGCTTCCTTCCCAGACTCTGGAGAAGCATCCAGAAGCCCACGATGCCCACAGCGAGGGGGATGAGGTAGACTCCCCAGCCGAAAAGGCGGCGCCAGACCGTGAGCAGTCCTGCGGTGACTGGGTCCCGAGTGATGGAGACGAGGCTGAGCCCGGTGAGGGCGGCCAGCCCCAGCAGGGCAAATGCGGCTAACTTGTGTATCGATCCGCCCGCTGCTTTTCGCGCCGTTCCTTTTCTGCCCACTTCTCTAGAACAGACTCAACTGCTCCGCGTCCTGCGGGAGTTCCACGTCCGCGATCCTATCGGCTTGAGACAGGATTTGGGGAATCCTGGACATGTCGTCCTGGACCACCTGGCGCCACTTGGGCTGGTGGAGCGCGGCAGCAGGGTGGTACATGGGGTAGTAGATGATACCCCCTATCTTGCGCGGTTGGCCGTGCACCTGGGAGATCTTGGCACCGGGGAAGTACCGCTCCATGGAGAAACGGCCCAGGGTCACGATCATCTGGGGTGAGATGATCTCGATCTGCCTGTCAAGGAACGGCTTGCAGGCCTCGATCTCTTCGGGCAGGGGGTCTCGATTCTGAGGAGGCCGGCACTTGATGACGTTGCAGATGTAGACGTCCTCTCTAGTCAGGCCGATCTCTGCCAGCAGTTCCTCCAGGAAGTGTCCGGCCGCGCCGACGAAGGGCCGGCCCTGCTGGTCCTCGTGGAAACCGGGGCCTTCTCCGATGAACAGTACCTGGGCGTTCTGGGGTCCCTCGCCGGGCACGGGGTTCTTGCGCGACTGGGCCAGGATGCACCGCTGGCACCTGGCGATCTCTTCGTAGAGTTCGGTAAGCGTGGACACGGATGCGCCTCCTCTGGAAACTGGAATTCGCGGTGCTCTGTGGCAGCTGGTGGCCCTTCCTCTCGACGCTTCGCCATTGTACCACATCCACAGCGGTTTGGCTAAGAGGGGCCAGGACGGTGTGGAAAAACGACACACAAAACCTCCCGGAGGGTCGCGGCAGCTTCGTCAAGCGGTTGTGCAAGCGGGGTTACACGGGTCCTTGTGTTGTTTACAAATGGGTGATATACTTATACATTGGAGCCTGGCTCCTAGTGTCTTCCAGCAGTCGTCGTCTTCTGATGCACGGTCTCGGAGGTGGGTGAGCGGTAGGTTCCACCCCCATATCGAAGAAGGATGAGAGTTGTGGATCTATCACAGCGGGGAGAGGGCATGGGGGTGAGACCTGGCACCGATCACCGGGAGCAGATGATAGACGACCTGGCGCTCCGACTGGACAGCCTGAGGTTGACCACCCCGGCCATCGCCTTTCTCGAGGCTCACAAGCCCCTTAGCTTCTTCGCCAGCCAGACGCTTCTCGCTTTCCAGCCCCTGCTGATGCTGTTCCTGGGTGAAGTCTCAATTGGGGAGTACGCCGCACTGCTCGAGGATTCCGGCAGTGTAGAACGTGTGATCTGTCGCCTGGAGGAGTTGCGGGAGCACGGGACCCCTTTGGGGTAGGTTGCTTCCTCTCGTGGGGAGGGGATGAATGGGGTTTCTGTCGGAGGTTCTGGGTAACCTGGGCATCGGTCAGCAGCAGGCTTTGATGTTCGCGCTGCTTCTGCCCTTCTTTCC
>JBAVWD010000015.1:0-1616 GCA_049697655.1 Anaerolineae bacterium
CGTGCTGGGCATGATACTCGATCTGGGACGCAGCCAAGGGCACACCATACGCCACGGCGTCGAGGGCTACTTGCTGGCCCAGGCAGACGGTTTCGAGGAAGAGGGACGCATCTGCCTCGCGCACATCCTTAAGGGGCGCACCCTCCAGCAAGGCGTGAGCCTGGGCATGCTGACTGAGGCCGAAGAGATCGAGTTCGGGCAGAACGTCTACTGGAATGGCGGCCCCTCGCTGGAGGAGAAGATCGTGATCTCGGCCGACGCACTGATGAGCGACGCCGGCCTGGCGACCATAGAGCAGAAGTACGCCAATGCCCGCCGCAGATACGGTGGGCAACCCCACCACTACGAAGATGAAGCCTGGGTCAAGGGTGTTGCCGCAGAGATCGAGCGACTGTTGGGCATGTCGCCCCACGACGCTCTCCAGGAACTGGGCGATGACCTGCTGCGATGATTATCCCGTCCGCATCGTTCTGCTCAACCTCGTGGAGCTGATCGCAGCGCTGGTGCTCGGCCTGGTGCTCGTGGCGCAGCTCGGCTGGTGGGCGGTGCTGGCCTTCGCGTCTGTCGGGTGCCTGGGACTGATTCTGTCCCTGGCCTACGGATGCACCAGATGCCACTACTACGGGAGGCTCTGCGGCTTGGGTCTGGGAAAGATAGCCTCCCTCGTTTTCCGCCCGCGCGACCAGAGTGACTTCGGCAAGGCGCTCTCCCAGACTGTGGCCTGGACGCTGGTGGGCTTGACACTGGCCCTTCCCCTGGCAGCAGGGCTGGTCTCTCTCGCCGCCGGCAGCGGCCTGTTCGGACTCGCCCCACTGGGTGCCTTCCTGGCGCTTGTGTTCGTCATAGCTGTGACGCACTCGAGATTTGTTTGCGGCCAGTGCCGACAGGCCAGGGACAGGATCTGTACCCTGGGTCGGTTAGCCGGGCTGTCGTGACCTGGTAGCTGGGTATGTAAGCAAGGGGATAGAGAAAGGAGAGCAAACATGTCCACCTTCATCATGCTGAGTACTCTGACAGACGAAGGGGCGAAGACGATCACCGAGAACCCCTACCGCATCAAGGAGGTGAACCAGGAGATCGAAGACCTGGGCGTGAAGGTCCTGCACCAGTTCGCTACCCTGGGTCAGTACGACTTCGTGAACATCGTCGAAGCTCCCGATAACGAGACTATCGCTCGGGTATCCGCGGAGCTATCCTCAAGGGGTAGCATCAGGCTCCAGACCTTGCCTGCCATCCCCATAGACGCATTCATCGCCAGGTTCAAGTAGCGGCCCTGCCGAGGTTCGTGCGGCTGCCCGTCGCATCTGGCCGCCACGGAACTCCAGGCAGAGCACCGCGACCGGACTTCTACCGGGCTCTACGCTGCGGTGGCCTCGGTGGTTGACCCCTGTCTGGCTTCAACAGTAACCAAGCCGTAGATCGCCAGCAGAGCCAGTGCGTAAGCCAGTCCTCCGGCAAACAGTACGCGAGAGAAACCATGGGAGATGGCGATCATCACCGCCAGGATGGAGCTCAAAACGGAGGCACAGCCATTGATGGCCCAGGCCCAAGACACCAGGCCGGGCGCAACCCTGCCCACGAGCCTGACGCCAGCCGGGAACGGAACGCCCATGAGG
>JBAVWD010000016.1:0-1527 GCA_049697655.1 Anaerolineae bacterium
CTTCAGGGTTATTCTCGCAACAAGGGCTGGGTTGACATCCCCTATCACTTCCTCATCGACCTGGAAGGGAACATCTACGAGGGCCGTCCCCTCCAGTTTGTGGGCGACACCGCGACCGAATACGATCCCACGGGCCATGCGCTGATCACCGTGATGGGAAACTACATGGTCCAGGAGATCAACCAGGCCCAGTTGACCGCTGTCATCGATCTGGCCGCCTGGCTCTGCTATGAATACTCCATCCCTCCTGAGTTGATCAAGGGGCACCGCGACTACGCTGCCACTTGGTGCCCAGGGAACAATCTCTATCTCTACTTGACCAACGGATACATAGTGAGCGCCGTTGAGGAGAGACTACGTTTTGAAGCGCAGTAGATTGGTGCTATTCATCCTTCTCGCTGTGCTCTTGCTCACCGCCGCCTGCGATGCTTCCTCGGTGAGGGAGTTGCCACTGATCGCGCAGTTCCTGCCACCGACCTCGACTCCCTCACCCCTGTCCACCGCCACTCCCACGCGGCTGCACGGTGCTACAGTCAATCCGCTTTCTACCCAGACCCCGATACTGGGGCCGACTGGCACGGGCACTCCCTTTGTCAACCCGGAGCCGACCAGCACCGGAACGCTTTCTGCCACGATCATGGACACGCCCACCCCGACTCCAACCCTCGCGCCTGCCCCTCCGCCACACGTTGGGGCGTTGGAGATTGCCCGCGGCGACGCATCACGACCCTGGATCGCTCTCACCTTTGACGCAGGTGCCAGCATCGATCCCTGGCCCTCTATACTGGAGACGCTCCGCCAGAAGGATGTGCGGTGCACCTTCTTTCTCACCGGGGACACGCTGCGCAGGCCGGAAGCGCCCGACCTGCTGCGACAGACGGTCGCAGACGGCCACGAGCTGGGCAACCACTCCGATACGCACCCTGATTTCACTGAGTTGACCGACGAGCAAATGGGGGTAGAGCTAGCGGCGGTCGAGAATGCCGTCATGGGGATAACGGGCCGCAGTACGAAGCCCTACTTCCGGCCACCTTTTGGCAGCCGCGATGACCGGGTTTGGCGGGTGGTGCAGGAAAACGGCTACGTCACCATCTACTGGACGTACCACGTCTGGGACTGGACTGAGGACAGGACAGCGGAGAAGGTCTACTCTTCTGCCATCGAAGGCGCCTGCAATGGGGCCATCGTGGTGATGCACGTCGGAGCCTGGGAGACGGCAGACACTCTGCCAGACATCATCGACGAACTGAGAGCGCGCGGGTATCGTCTGGTCACGCTGAGCGAGTTGCTGTCGCCCTAGGCTGCAGGCAACTGCAACTCACGCTGAGGCGGGATCTGTGATCCCGCCCTGGGCCGCCGGATTGCAGATCCGGCGACAGCGAGAATCCGGCGACAGCGAGAATCTACACCACACTATGAGATTCTACCCTTACGCTTCCTCTGGGTCCGCTTCAGCCTGGGGTAGAGTGAAACGGAAGGCACTGCCTTTGCCCTCCTTACTCTCTACCCAGACCTGCCCCCCATGCT
>JBAVWD010000017.1:0-2394 GCA_049697655.1 Anaerolineae bacterium
TCAGCGACTGGGTCTCCTCGCCCACATCGCCGAAGGTGAACAGAAGACCTCTGAGCATACTGAATTTCTGAACCCTGGCGTTGCCGCTGTCCACGACGTACAGCTCCCCGGCAGCATCGACGACCAGGTCCGCTATCTGGGAGAACTGGCTGGGCAGCGAACCGGCTTGCCCGAAGCTCTGCAGGGGCTCGCCGCGGCCGTCGAATACGTCTACCCTCTCCGAGGCATCACTGACGTAGATCCGGCCCCCCTCGTCCAAGGCCACGTATCTGGGCCCTGTGAAGCGAGCATCCGCTATGGCCATCAGAAAGCCACCCTGCGGATCGAACACCTGGACTCGGCGGTTTCCTCTGTCCGCCACGTAGACATTGCCTTGGGCATCCAGGGCCAGCCCCTGAGGGCTTTGGAACTGGCCTCCCCCGTCTCCCCGCTGGCCAATGACCATCACCACCCCTTCCCCCGACGGAGGGGGAAAGGCGGTAGCAGTGGACAAGAGAGCCGTATCCGGAGTGCCCGGCAGAAAGCCAGTGGAAGTGGGGGCACCACCGGCAGGACCACCTCCGCAATTGGCTGCCAGCAGAGCAACCAGTGACAGGGCAAGAATAGACAACCTGACCTTCATCGTGGCGCACATCCTGGGGCTGTCGGCCTACCGGGGTTGGAGCAGGAGCAAGCCTTCCTTGTTTTGTTCAACCATCTCTCTCGACCAGAGCAGCGGGTGATACTCGACCCCCTGCCAGAGATGGATCATGTCATCGTAGTGCCTGTGAAAGGCCAGCCCCGACTGGCCAGTGGTATGGGTGCTGAGCGAGTTGTCGAAGTTGCTGAGATCCACGATGAGCCGCTGGGAGACGCCCTCCGTCGTGGCGTACGGGTCTTCGGGATCGAAACTCGCCGCATTCACCGTGTCCGACGAGCCCCCCACGCGCACCGGCCCTCGATTGAAGATTTTCTCCAGAGGCGCGATGCCCGACTCACCCAGCGGCTGGTGCACGAAGGTTGCGTCGTGCAGGCGGCCCCATTCCCAGCTATGAGGCACGTCGCCGAAGCGATCGCCGAGATAGTCCAGAGCGTCGGCGAAGCTGCGCAGGACCATGTCGTCGCGGTTCTCACGCTCCGCCGTGGTGACGTCATCAAACCAGGGGTTATCAGCCTGGTTGATCATCTCCTCCAGGGCGAGGTGATGCCACGTCCAGCCACCCAGATACTCTTTCAATAGCTCGTCGCCCAGTTCGTCGCCGAAGGTGTTCTCCACCAGTTTCATGTAGAACACCTCAAAGATCGCCGCACCCGTGCTATCGGCATCGCACCTGTAGTCCCAGGCTCGCAACTCGTTCAGCGCCCGCTCCTGGAGAAAGCCCTCAGGCTCGATTTCCAGGATATAGGGGGAGAAGATCCCGCCCGGAATGGAATAAATGTCGCCCTGTATCCGCTGGAAGTCCTCAACGCTAAGGGTGTCCTTCTCCCCCAGCATGGCCCCGATACGCTGCGCCCGATATCCCAGAGCGAAATCATAGGCCAGGACGTAGGGGTAGTCGTCACTGACCACTTTGTTGTTGGAGGTGGCGAGAAAATGGGTTGGGGGGTTGAGCACGCTGGGCAGCTCATCAAAGAGGATGTAGCCCTGCCACTCGTATTCTCCCGTCCATCCGGGGACAGGAAGCAGACCGGTGTGCCCCTGGGACCGTATGGGGATCAGACCTGGCGACTGATAGCCGATGTTTCCTTCTGTATCAGCGTAGACGAAGTTCTGGGAAGGGACAGCCCATAGCTCCAGGGCAGCCCTGAACTCGTCCCAGTTGCTGGCCTGATCGAGAAGGAACAAGGCCTCCACCATCCGATTGGGCTCCAGTGCCGTCCAGCGGAAGGCCACGACCTCTTCCAGATCCTCCACGACGGGGGTGATGATGGGGCCGTCGCGCGTCACCTGGACGCGCTCGACCACTGGGTCCTGGCCGGATACCTCGATCACCTCCTCCAGAATCTCCATGTCCACCCACTGCCCCTCATATTCATACTGGTCAGGGTTGGCCGGGTTCACCTTCTCGATGTAGAGGTCCTGCACGTCCGGACCCAGATTGGTCACCCCCCAGGCGATGCGCTCGTTGTGGCCTATCACGACGCCGGGCAGGCCAGGGAAGGAGTATCCCTCCACGTTGAGCCCCCCGCCCACCAGATGTACCTCGTACCAGATGGAGGGCATCTTCAGCCCGAGGTGCGTGTCATTGGCCAGGAGAGGGAGCCCCGTGGCGGACTTGCTGCCGTCGACCACCCAGTTGTTGCTCCCCACGCCCGGTCCCCCACCGAGCAAGCCCTCCAAATCGGCAGCGGCGGCCAGGAGCCCCTCCGCGTCGAGATCGGCGTAACCGCCCACCTCAGGCGGTACGATGAGTG
>JBAVWD010000018.1:0-10450 GCA_049697655.1 Anaerolineae bacterium
GAGATGCCCAGGTAGATGCGCCTGATCACCTCACCCAGGAGGGGGGCAACAGAGATCACGGTGACCTGGACATCCTTCATCTGCTCCCTCTTCTCCTGCGAGATGGGAACCGTGTTGGTGACCACCAACTCCTTGAGCCCAGCGTCGTTGAGTCGCTCCGGCCCGGGGTGGGAGAGGACAGCATGGGTGACACAAGCGTAGACGTCCCTCGCGCCCTTCGATTTGAGGAACTTCGCCGCGTCTCGCACCGTGCCGGCCGTGTCGATCTCATCATCGAAGATGATGGCGTTCCTGCCCTTGATTTCGCCGATGAGACTGAGAACCTCTGTCTTCTTGCCTTGTCGACGCTCACGACGCTTCTCGATGATGGCCAAGGGGACTCGCAGTGCCTCCGCGAAGTCTCGGCCTAGCTTCGTCGCACCCACATCTGGAGCCACGACCACGGCGTCCTCGACACCCTTGCTGATGAAATACTGGCTCAACAAGTGGAAGGCGGTGACATCATCCACGGGGATGGTGAAGAAGCCCTGGATTTGGTCCGCGTGCAGGTCCATGGTCATGAAGCGGGTGGCCCCAGCAACGGTGATCATGTCAGCCACCAGGCGTGCCGTGATGGGCACCCGGGGTTGGTCCTTCTTGTCGGTACGGCTGTAGCCGAAATAGGTGACCACGGCCGTGATGTCCGCTGCGGAGTCGCGTCTCAGAGCATCGATCATGATCAGCAACTCCATCAGGTTGTAGTTCACCGGGGCGCACGTGGGCTGTACGATGAATGCATGCTGGCCGCGCACGCTCCTGTGTAACCTCACGAAGGTGTTGTCATTGGCAAACTTGAAAACGTCTGCGCCGCGCAGCGGACACCCCAGATAGTCAGATATCTCCCTGGCCAGATCAGGGTTGGCAGTGCCGGTGAAGACGGCCAGATCTTCGTACATGGAGGAGCCTCCTGGTCTTGTCTCTACGTCCTGGGCGAATCTTCATTGAAGAAATCCTGACGGAGGATAGCCATGTGTAAGCTATCGTGATAGCTCCCGTCTCGATACATGGCTTCGCGGGCTCGTCCCTCGTGGCGAAAGCCGCACTTCTCGTAGCAGCCAATTGCCCGTTCGTTGAAATCGAAGACAGAGAGATGAATGCGGTGCAGGTTCATCTCTCCAAACGCAAAACGTAGCAGGGTGGTGATGGCATCACTCCCGTATCCTCTTCCCCAATACTCCTTCTCGGCGATGACGATTCCCAGTACAGCGCTTCGGTTCTTCCAGTCGATACTATGCAAGCCGAGGTTGCCAATGAGCACGCCCTCCTCGGTCTCGATGCCGAAGAAACGGCTACTATCATTCTTGAGGTACGCCTCAAACCACTGCTCCTCCTCAGCCTTGGACATCGGCAAGTACATTTCGAGGTAGCGGCGCACTTCGGGGTCGTTGAACCAACGTACGAAGGTGGGGATGTCCTCACGCTCGATGGCCCGCAATCGGGTCTTCTCACCCAGGATCACGATGTGCGCCCTCCACCCTTCTCTCGAGCGGCCAATCCCTGGAGGAAGGCGTCCAGCAGGGTATCCGCGGCCGTGTAGGGATCCATCTGTCGATCGGCCACGCCCTTGGTCAATGCCTCCCACTCATCACCGTGCACGCCGCGGAGCAGTCGGTCCAGCAATTCCTGTCCGAGTATGCGCCTCAGTTCTTCCTCCGCCAGTCGCCTCCTGCGGGTCTGCAACTGGCCACTCTCCACCAGGTGCTTGAGGTGCTGCTCCACAGCATCCGCCACCATAACTGATCCCTCGCCCTGCAAAGCGATGGTCTTCAGCAAGGGCGGCCTCCACTGCTGCGCCCCGCTGGCCTGGCCCATGTCCAGCATCATTTGCAGAGTCAGGTAAGTCTTCTCCGCGCCGTCCCGGTCCGCTTTGTTGACCACGAAGATATCCGCAATCTCGAATAGCCCAGCCTTGATGGCCTGGATGTCGTCGCCCAGCCCTGGCGCGTCGACCACAATCACGGTGTGGGCCGCACGGGCGATCTCTACCTCCGATTGGCCCGCGCCAACCGTCTCCACCATGATCAGATCGCGCTTGAAGGCATCGAGCACCTTGATCGCATCCCCCGTAGCCCGGGCAAGACCCCCCAATTGTCCTCTGGAGGCCATGCTGCGGATGAATACGCCCTCATCGGTGCTGAGTTTCTGCATGCGGATACGGTCACCCAGCAGAGCCCCTCCGCTGAAAGGGCTGGTGGGGTCCACGGCGATGATGCCCACCGTCCTGCCCCGCGCTCGGAATTCCTTGGCCAGTTCGTAGACCAGCGTGCTCTTGCCGGTTCCTGGGGAGCCGGTCACCCCAACGATGTGGGCCCGGCCGGTGTGAGGATAGAGGGCAGCCACGGCGTCGCGGGCAGAGGGGCCACCATCTTCCATCAAGGTAACGAGTTGAGCGGCGGCCCTGCGATCGCCAGCCAGCAGACGGTCAACCAGATCCAAGTTCAGACCTTCTTCACCTTATCCTTGATGAAGCTTGTGATCTCCTCCGCCGATGCTCCAGGCCCGAAGACGCCCCCTATTCCCATCTGCCGCAAAGCGGGCACGTCATCGTCGGGGATGATTCCTCCAACTAGGAACAGCACCTTGCCCAGACCCTTCTCTTTCGCCAGCTCCACGATCCTGGGAAGAAGGGTCATGTGCGCTCCGGAGAGAATGCTGAGACCGATGACGTCTACATCTTCCTGCAGAGCGGCTGCCACCACCATCTCAGGCGTCTGCCGCAATCCAGCATAGATGACCTCCATGCCAGCGTCCCTCAGGACGCGAGCAACCACCTTCGCCCCACGGTCGTGGCCATCCAAACCAGGCTTGGCGATCAACACCCGAATCTTCTTCTCCCGCATGGATCCCTCCTGAGGCATCCTGCAGCCACCGCTGGCAATTATACAGCAAGGACCCTCCCTTGCCAATCGCCGCGCGCTCCGCTATACTGCCTTTTGTGCTGAGCACCGAGAAGAAGTGGCTGGACTACTCCCTCCCGGTGATGGAGGGAATGCGTGGAGAGTTGGCCGCCATAGATGCGGTGGTTCTGGCCGCGCGCACGGGCACCAGCTTCACAGGGTCAAACGAGGGCGGAGGGCAGTTTGCCCTCGAGTACCTCGGTCAGACCTACCAAGTCACGTACCCCCAGTTTGAGGCGCGCGACGCGCAAACTGGTGAAGAGGTCTGGCCGGGGCTGCGCTTCCTCTTCCTCCACTACTTCCAGAAGGCCGATGGGACACGCCCTGCTGATCGCTGGATCGCATATCGAGAGTTGCCGGACGGCATGTTCTATTTCCAGGCCTTCCAGGGCTACACGGGGACCCCGATGGTCAAGACCTTCCAGAACGATCTGGCGCGATTCAAGGAAGCGGCCTCCCGTGCGGGGGGCGAAGCATTGTCGCACGGCGACGGCGGGTTTTCGTTTCGGCCTTTGCCAAGGGTGCCCATGGCGGTCATCTACTGGGTGGGCGACGACGAATTTCCACCCAACGCCAACGTGCTCTTCGACGCCTCGGCCGGCCACTACCTCTCCACGGACGGGCTTGCTGTGCTGGGCAGAGAGCTGTGCAGCAAGGTCATCGGCCAAGGCTAGTACCGTACCGGCGAACCGATGAAGCGACATCTGCTGCGCGCACTTCTGCTGGCGCTCCTTCTTTGGCCCACGGCGCTGCACTCGCAAGGCCCATTCCATGGTGAAGGGGACTCCCGGCGCAACCTCCTGCCCTATCCTGCTTCCGCGCCCTCCTATCGCCCGGGCCAGATCTTGGTCAAGTTCCGTACACAGACGCCTCCCCAGGACCAGGTAGAGGCGCTGGGTGCCCTAAATCTCCCCGTTCTGGAAGTGCTGCCCGACCTTCTGGTGCAGCGCGTTGCCGTGCCGGAGGGTCAGGAGGAAATGGTCGTACGAGCACTCAGCGAGGACCCTCGCGTGGAGTACGCCGAACTGGACTATGTCGTCCATGCCACCATCATTCCCAACGACTATTACTACTATTTGCAGTGGGGGCTCACTAGGATTCAGGCCCCGGGGGCCTGGGACCAGACGACCGGGACTTCGGACCTCATCATCGCCATCGTCGATACGGGGGTGGACCTGAACCATCCTGACCTCAACGGTAAGATCGTGCCCGGCTGGGACTTCGTTAACGATGATGAATCAGCCCAGGACGACCACGGGCACGGGACCCACGTGGCTGGCATCGCGGCGGCCGAGACCAACAACGGCCAGGGGGTGGCCGGCGTCTCCTGGGGCGCTCGCATTATGCCCATCAAAGTCCTGGACAGAAACGGCGATGGCTACTATAGCGACGTGGCGCAGGGCGTAAGCTATGCCTGCAACCACGGTGCGCAGATCATCAACCTCAGCCTTGGCGGGTCAGAGCCGTCCAACATACTAAGGGACGCGCTGGAGCAAGTTTACCAGGACGGCTGCCTCATCATGGCTGCCGCAGGCAACGGCGGAGGGAACGGTGTCGATTACCCCGCCAAGTATGTTCAAGCCATCGCCGTGGCGGCCACCAATCAGAACGACAATTGGGCTTCGTTCTCAGACTACGGGCCGGAGATTGACGTGGCAGCACCAGGCGTGGACATCTACAGTACCCTGTGGGTCCGTCCGAACAATCACGACTACGGCTACAAGACGGGAACGTCGATGAGCACGCCCCACGTGGCAGGCCTGGCTGCCCTGTTGTGGTCTGTCTGCCCTCAGCTGACCAACACCGAGGTTCGAAGCGTGATCGAGAGTACAGCCACGGACCTGGGTTCCGCAGGCTGGGATCCCTACTATGGCCACGGTCGCATCGACGCCGAAAAGGCGATCGAATACGCCGGTCCTCCACCCACCCTGACTGTGAGCACCCACCAGATGCTCTTCCTGGCGGATGCCACATGGGGACCATGGCCTCAGACGTTGATCGTGGGCAACGATGCTCCTTGCCGATCGCTGGATTGGACCGTTGGTGTAAGCGAAGATTGGCTGGACGCGAACCCCGACGCGGGCCAGGCATCTTCATCACAGCCCGGCGAGTTTGTGATTACCGTAGTCACATCCACACTATCGACAGGCAACACGTACACTGCAACGGTGACCGTGGATAGCTCCACAGTGGGGGTCCAGGAAAGCCCTCAGCAGGTCAGCGTGAAGTTCGTCTACTCCGCTCAGCCCCTGCAAAGGATCGTGTTCCCTCTCGCAATGCGTAACTGAGCCCCTCGCCGACCCGGAACGGCCCGGCAAACCCCCAGGGCTGGCCGCCTTCCCCAACCCGCTTCTGATCCTGGCGTGCACTGTGTGGCCCGCGAACATGGTCAGCGGCAAGGTGGACAATCAGGGCTTCCCGCGCCTTTTCTGGCCGCTGTGGCCAGGATCGGCTGTTGAAGCAGCGCCCCTGCAGCCTGTGTCCAGCAAGAAGATCGGCTCCCAAGACGTGAAGACGATGGTCCGCGGCAGAAAAGAGACCGACGACGCAGGCATGCTCCAGATCTTCAGCAGAACACCTCGGCCAGCTTGTACAGCTCCAGATCCACCGTCTTCGTCTTTCCAGCCACCTTCTCCAAAGGGACAGGGACTATCCGACTGCCCTGGATGGCCACCATGTGTCCAAACCGACCTTCCTTGATCAGGTCCACCGCCGCAACGCCCAGGCGCGTGGCCAGGACCCGGTCGAAGACCGTGGGAGACCCACCTCGCTGAAGATGACCCAGGATCACGGCGCGGCTCTCGAAGCCGGTACGCCTCTCTATCGCTTTGGACAGGGCATCTCCTACATTGCGCTTGTCCAACCGCGCATGCCCGAACTCGTCGGTCCTCCCCAGATCCTCCCGTGCCGCCAGATCATCAATGTGGGCCCCCTCAGAGACCACGATGATACTGAAACCCTTTCCCTGTTCATCACAACGGTGCGTTATGTGGCTACAGATGCTCTCCACAGTGTGGGAACACTCCGGGACGAGGATCAAATCTGCTCCTCCGGCAAGCCCGCCTATGGTGGCCACCCACCCCACATCCCGCCCCATGACTTCCACTACCACCACCCGATGGTGGGAATCGGCGGTGGTATGGAGCCGATCACAGGCCTCAGCCACTATGGTCACTGCGGTGTTGAAGCCGATGCAGTAGTCAGTATCGGCCACATCGTTGTCCATAGTCTTGGGAACGCCTACTACCGCCACTCCAGCCTTGAACAGGGCCGCCGCCACCGAAAGGGTATCGTCACCACCAATGGCTACCAGGGCATCGATATTCAGATCCTTGATGTGCTCCAGACACTTGTCGGTACCCCCCTCTCTCCGGAGAGGGTTGGTACGAGAGGTCCCCAGTATAGTACCGCCCACGTGCAGTATTCCCGAGACACTCTTCAAACTCAGAGGCTCTGCGTTCCCCTCCAGCAGCCCGGCCCATCCATTCCTGATGCCCACCACCTCGTAGCCATACTCGAAGGCACGCCGCGTTACTGCCCGTATGGCAGCATTCAGGCCCGGCACATCCCCACCGCCCGTCAGCACTCCGATCCGCATCTTCTTGCCTCCTCTCTTTGGCCTTGGCTGCCAGTGACCCGCGAATCCAACGCAGGAGGGACCACGGTTCCCTCTTGGCAAGCCACGAGGGTCGATATCGCCTCAATCGTCGCTGCTAGCATACACGATTCTGTGCAAGCACGCTAACGCGTCCAACAAGGCGTGCTTGACGCGCGAGGATACAGGCAAGCACATCAAGGGAAGTGAGGTCTGTTTCTCCAGGAACCCACAGGCCCAGTGGACCTTACCAGCGCAACGACCCGCTTTCGCCAGGGTCGCGCCTCCGCTGCCAGGCTGGGCGTTTTGGCGTTCGGGAGTTCAGACAGGGAATCCAGCTTGCCGGGCTGTCAGTGAGTACTGTTGCAGAAAGGCGTCCCGCGACGGGAGGAAGCGGCTGTTCAAGACATCTGTCGCCGCGCGCGTGGCTCGGTTCTCGCACTCACGGAAGTACTGGGCCTGAGCATCGGCGGCGTGCGCCTGGGCGAAGGTGTGGCACAGAACCTTCTCCTCCAGCACCGAGGTGTAGACAATGAAGGCCAGATGCATCTCTTCGGCATCTGGCGGAACCGTCATCTCGTGCAACTGGCGGTAAACCGCCCGAAGCCGGTCCGCCGCGCCCTGGTCGATCCCGGCAGGGTTGCTCAAGATGCCCTCTCCCTCCACGCTCACCGCCAGCGGCACGAACCTGTCCAGGTAGACCGCCACCTCAGCGGGCAGGGTCGACTGTGGTAGCGGGGTGGGACTCGGCCGTTGCGTATGTGTTGCCGTGGGCGCTAGCGTCGACGTGGGGGTAGGTGGGACCGGCGTGCTGGTCGGAGAGGCGCTGGGAACGAGAGTTGGTGTGGCAGTTGACGTCGGCTCTGGTGTGGGCGAGGAGGCGGGCACGTTGGTCTCCCCAGGTAAGGGATTGGACGTCGCCGTCGCAGTAGACGTCGGTGTGTGCAGGACCGGGGGAGCAGCAGGAGTGCTGGCAGGCTCATTGACGGCTCCCTGGAGCAACTGAAACAGGGCCCAGAACACCAGGATCACGGCGCACAGCAGCACCAGCAACGTCAGCCTCTGACATCCGCGCATGGTCAACCTCGATGCCTGCCCGGCACCTCACTTCTGCCAAGAGAGTCCGACCGCAACCATTATAACATGTGCCCGAGGGGCCGTCAACCGCCCTTCTGACAGATGAGGCAGGCCAGGCGGTCCGATTCGCTGCCCACTAATGGTCTCAGGCTCAGGATCAGTTGGGAGCGATGCCGACGCATCGGCGGCACGACGTGCCCGTTGACGGCAGGCCCGTAGATCCTGCGCAGCACAACTGACGGACTTCTCCACTGCGCCCCGTTTGTCAGGGTCACTGCCTCATGCTATAATGCGTGATCGAATCCCAGAAGGCGGGTGGTTCCAGAGAACCAACGATGGGCAAAGTGGGTGACGCGCTACGCGAGGCGCGAAAACGAAAGAACTGGTCCCTCGGGCAGGCAGAAGGGGCTACCAGGATCAGGCAGCAGTATCTGAGCGCCCTGGAGAAGGAACACTTCGCGGAGTTCGCCAGCGAGAGCCAGATCAGGGGCTTCCTGCGCACCTACGCTCTGGACCTGGGCCTCGACCCGGAGGAGATACTAGAACAGTACGACGTGGAGCCCAGAAAGGCATCTCGTCGCCCCACCATTCCCAGACCTCGTTCCCTCAGCCCCTGGTCCGTGATGAATATTCTCATCCTCTTGGTCATCGTCGTGATCATCGCCCTCATGGGCACCTACGTCATGTCGAGGCAGACCGCCACCGCTTCCACCCCCCCTCCTGCGCCCACGGCGACTCCAGTCGTGCAGGTTCGCACCGTACCGCTGTACACGCTCGAGGTCAGCCTGGACTACGAGGGTCACAGCCTCCATGCCAGCGAGCGGCTGGATTTCGCCAACACGACCGAGGACACGCTGGAGGAGTTGGTTTTCAACGTGTTCCCGAACCACGCGGAGGACGTCTTTCTCCTGGAAAGCGTGACCACCGAGAAACCAGCGGAGGAAGAAGAGGCTGAACAGCTCGAGTACTCCCTCAGCGGGACCAGCCTGCGGACGCGCCTGCCCTCACCGCTGCAACCAAAGGATGAGGTGACGCTTTTCCTCGAGTTCTCGCTCGATTTGCCAAGTATGAATCCCTACCTGGAATGGAGCAACGGTAGTCTGGGTTATTCGGATCGTATGCTCGCCGCCGGCAACTGGTATCCAATCTTGGTGCCATACAGGCCAGGCCAGGGCTGGATCCCCTTCGCCTACCACCTTGTCGGCGACCCCTACGTCAGCGAGGTCGCCGACTACGAGGTGGAGATAGTGGCCCCCTCGGAGATTGTGGTCGCGGGCACGGGAGAAGAGCAACGCTTCGGCAACCGCTGGCGCTATACGGCATCCAAGGCACGCTCCTTCGCCTTCGCCGCCAGCGACCAGTATGAGGTCTCGAGCCAGCCGGCCGGACATGCGACGGTCTCCTCCTACTATTTTCCGGTGCACCAGCAGGCTGGCTCCGAAGCTGCGATCGCTGCCGCGGAAGCGCTGATAGCCTACGAGGAACTCTTCGGTCCGTATCCGTACTCCAGCTTTCGCGTGGCGGAGGTCGACTTCGCCGGGGCTCTCGAGTACTCTGGGATGACCTTCATGGGAGACGACTGGTACGGCGACCACCCTGGTGGGTACCGCAGCCGCTTGGTCTCGCTGCTGGCTCACGAAGTGGCACATCAGTGGTGGTATGGGACCGTGGGCAACGATCAGGTGCGAGAACCCTGGCTGGACGAGGCGCTGGCCACCTACAGCTCCCTGCTCTACTACGAACGGGTACATCCGGAGTTGGTGGAGTGGTGGTGGGACGTGGAGGTGGAGAGCTACCGGCCGCAGGGACAGATAGACCGTCCCATCTACGCCTTCATGGATGGCCGCACTTACCTCAACGCGGTCTATCGCCGCGGCGCCCTCTTCATCAGGGACCTCAGAGACCGCACAGGGGATGAGGAGTTCTTCGCTTTCCTGCGCGACTACTACGAGCGGCAATCACACAAGCTCAGCACTGGAGAGGACTTCTTCTCGATTCTCAACCGCCATTCGGCAGTGGATATCTCCTCGCTCATGGAGGAGTACTTTGGTCCCTAGGGAAGCGCGAGCGTTCGGGCTGGCGCTGGTCCTCTTCCTGGGCTCCCTCTTCGTAGGCCGACAAATGGCGCAGAACCCGGTCGCCATCTCCCCTGTGACCAGCCAGGTTCCACCGAGCACGGACGTCGTCCCTTCTCCCACCGCCGCGGCCTCCTCAACCCCAACGCCGACCGACATCCCAACTCCTCCGCCGCCAACCCCCACCATACAGGAGACCGGAACGGTGCTGCTGGACGAGAACAACACCACGCTGTACACGCTTCCAGAGGACTGCCTCATCCACCCTTTACGGCTGGTCGTCAAGGGGAACGACATCTATGCCCTCGATTCGGGCCAGCTGAAGCTCATAACCCTGGATGCCGAACCGAAGTGTAGGCAGGTGGAGCCTCCGGACAGCGTTGTGCTGCAGGAAGTGGCGGATATCGCCCTGGGCGGGGACGGAGAATCGCTCCTGGTACTCGACCGGGCAGGGAATGTCTTCCGCTTTTTGCCTGCATCCGACGGGTGGAAGGTGGAGCGAGCAGCCGATGCACCTGAGGCGAGCTCGCGTCAGTACCTGGTCTCGGTCTGTGGTTATGGGGACTCCTTCTACCTGCTGGACACCAACGTGGGTCAGATTTGGCGCCACACGGAAGAGCGAGGGGCAGTCATTCCTGCGGATCTTGATCTGCGCGAGAGCGTAGATCTCGCTGTAGGGGAAGCCATCTACGCGCTGGCCCAGGAGGGATATCGCGACCCGCTGCGACTCCACAGGCTTGTGGGGGAGCCGCTCCGCTCGGACACCG
>JBAVWD010000019.1:0-1700 GCA_049697655.1 Anaerolineae bacterium
TAGACGCTGGCTGGACCTCCCGAGAGGATGAAGCCCTGCGGCCCAAGACTGCGGACTTCTTCCTCCGGTGCATCATAGGCGATCAACTGACAGTACACTCGAGCTTCGCGAACCCGGCGCACGATGAGTTGGCTGTACTGGGACCCGAAGTCTATGACCGCTATGGCATCGCCTTTTCCCGTCGTCATCTCCGCCACCTATCTGAAGACGATCCTGTCATCCTCCATGCTCTCGATGATGACTACAGACTCGATAGGCACATTGAGGGGCGCCAACCGCTCGCGCCCCCCTTCAAACGCCTTCTCGATTACCGCGCCAATGCCCACCAAGTCGGCGCCACTTTCCTTGACCAGGCTGGCCAGGGCGTCGATCGTCCTGCCAGAGGCCAAGAAATCGTCGATAATGAGCACCCTGTCATCTGGGGCCAAGAATTCGCGAGCCACGATCAACTGGACCATGGTGCCCTTGGTATGTGAGGGCACCATGCGCTCGTAAGAATCGGGCGGCATGGTCACCGACCAAATCTTGCGAGCGAACACGACAGGCAGCCCCAGAGCCACGCCCACCTCCAGGGCCGGTGCAATCCCCGAGATCTCAGCGGTGAAGATCTTATCTACGTCGTCCGAGCTAAACCTGGAGGCCAGTTCCTGCCCGATACGAACCATCAGACGACAATCCACCTGATGGTTCAGGAAACTGTTCACGTTGAGGATGCCGCCTCCCATGTTCTTGCCATCGGCGAGGATTCTGTCCTTCAGTTCCTTCATCTCACCTCCTTGTACACCCGCTCGAGCTCCTCTCTCATAGGCGGTGCCAGAAGCCCAGCAGAAGACGTCCTCCAAGGATCTCAGCGTAGTCCCAGCAACAAGCCTGGAATCGCTGCGGATAGCTCCATGGCCCGCCGCTGCGCAAATGATGCAAGAAGCTCACCAGCGTCGCCTCCGCAAAATCAGCTAGGGCCCTCTGCCAGACGGACACGGTCCCGCAAGAAAGTGGATCGAGGTCTGTTCCGATACTCCCATGGGGCGCAGCGGGGCCGGGTAGCCAACCCTCCCTACCGGGCACAGTGGCCCACGTGCGTGTCGATACAGCCTCTCGAGCGAGGCAGCGATGCGAGGTGCGAGACCACGAACGGGCCCCGCATCAGGGTCCTTCCGGTTCCCCTCCTTGGATTATCGGGGGCGACGCCGATCCCGCCCTTGCCTGACCCTGTTCGACGCGAATCTACGAGGTCGCTCCGCTACTGGGCCGCTTCCTGCTATTGGTGGGGGGAGGCGGCATCAGAGCTATGGGCAGCACCTCGTCCATTCGCTCTACGAAGATGAATTCGAGGTCCTTCCTCACCTTTCTGGGTATGTCCTGCAGATCCTTCTCATTCTTCTTAGGAAGGAGGACCTTTTTCAAGCCCGCGCGATGGGCAGCCAGGACCTTCTCCTTGAGACCCCCGATACCCAGCACACGTCCTCTCAGGGTGATCTCGCCGGTCATCCCCACTTCCCGATGGACGGGACGGCTGGACAGTGCCGAGACGAGTGCTGTGGCTATGGTCACCCCGGCTGAGGGTCCATCCTTGGGGATGGCACCTTCGGGGACGTGGATGTGGATGTCCATCTTGTCGAACCGGCTCTTCTTGATGCCCAGAGTTGTCGCATGGGAACGCGTGTAGCTGAGGGCGGCCTGGGCAGACTCCTGCATCACAT
>JBAVWD010000020.1:0-3107 GCA_049697655.1 Anaerolineae bacterium
AGCTGAACCAGAAGCTGGACAAACTGGTCAAGAGCTAGGATCCCTTGGCCCGAGGGCCTCAGCCAGAGCCCCTCGCCGTCACTGCCGGCAGAAAGGGCTGCCTTGCGCTTGATCAAGAAGTATCCCAATCGCAAGTTCTACGATACCGTGGGCAAGAGGTATGTCTCCTTGTCTGGCATCGCCTCCCTGGTCAGAGACGGAGAAGAAGTCCAGGTCGTGGACAACAAGACAGGGGACGACATCACCACCCTGGTTCTGTCTCAAGTCTTGCGTGACCAGCAGAAACAGGGCAGTTTGCTTCCTCGGTCTCTCCTCACGGCACTGGTGACGAGAGGAGCTGAGAGCTTGAAGCAACTCCGGAGCCCTCTTCAGACGTCGCTACAAGCCCTCCAGGCACTGGAGGAGGACGCCCACGAGCGGATAGACACCCTGGCCTCAAGGGGCGAGATCACCCTGACGGAGGCCCAGGAGTGGCGCGAGGAGCTGGCGGCCAGATCGCGTGAGAGGCAGGAGGCCGCGGAGGAGAGAATACTCCGGGAAATCGAGGGCTCTCTGGACCGTTTGGACCTCCCCAGACAGCAGGATCTAGGGCGGCTGAACCGTCAACTCGCTGAGATAGAGGCCAAGGTGGACTCCCTCCTCTCCGCCCCCTAGGAGGTTCGCTGGCTTGCCCGCCGCTCACATTGGCGCCGGGCCGATCCCCTCAGGGCCGTAGAAGTACTGAATCCACTGAGGGGGATACGGAACTCGAACCGCCATCTGCTCGCGGACATAGTCCCACCGCGCTGGCGAGATCAGCCTGGGTATGGGGCGGCAGGACTCCGCGTGGCTGGGATAGACGTAGGTGGCCACGGAGTCGGCCCAGTCCTCCAGAGCGTTGAGGGGAGGCCTTCTTCCGTCTAGCCACTGCCCGCCAGGCTCGTACTCGAAGGGGATGGGAGACTGCCATCTGAACCTGCCGTAGTTGCTACCCGTCGCGCGCTTCAATCCTCTGGACAGTCGATAGAAAGAGCAGATGTCCCACACGTGGGCCAGTTCATGAACCGTCTGCCACTTCAGTTCAGGCGAATCTCCCCAACTGGCCCCTTTGAAGTACACAACGCCCACGAAGGGAGCAGCCATGGCCGCCATCCGCGTCCGCCGCTGCGTTCTCCAGATGGGCACCCTTCGCAGCTCTCGCCGAAACCGTTCGGACCCCCCCATCATGGTCGCAAGCTCTTCTGCGGCTTTGTGTAGCTGCCCAGTTTCCTCTGCGGTCCACCGCTCAGCTTTGAAGACACGCATCCCGTAGTCTCTTGCCAGCCCGGCCACGGTGGCGTGAACCTGCGCAGCATCTCCAGTCAGTGAATGCCCCACTTCTTCCGCTCCGTCCTCCCCCAACTGTACCGCGGTCGGGCGTTGTGCGCCATCGCCATTCACGGCCTGCCCCTCCCCACCAGGCGTGTTGTAGACCCTCCACCCGCCGCCGAGGTCATCTTGACAAGGAACACAACATCCAGTATAATGAGTGAGCGCTCACTCATCAGGGTACGAGGGAGATTGGCGTGTATGTCTCAACAAGACAGTAAGGCAGGCAGACGACGGCTCATCAAGAAGCAAAGAGAAGCCCAGATCCTCGAGGCGGCAACCAAGGTCTTCGCCAGCAAAGGCTTCCGCGCTGCGACCACCAGGGAGATCGCGACTGTGGCCGGAGTGTCCGAAGGGACCATCTACAACTACTTCGACAGCAAATACGACCTGCTCATCGCCATGTCCCAGCGCCTGGCACTGGAATCCCTCCAGCAACTGGATCAGCTCCCTCCACAGGAGGACGTGCGGGCATATGTCACCGCCTTGGTCAAAGATCGCTTCGACTTGCTCACCAAGAACATGGACCTGATTCGGGCCTTGATGCCTGAGGTCCTCGTCGATGACGAATTGCGCCAGGCCTATGCGGAGCAGGTGCTGTCCCCCGCCCTCTCCTACCTCGGGCAGTTGATCGAGGGTAGAACCAGGGCCGGCGTTTTCCGGCAGGTGAAGAGCGACATCGTAGGGCGCGCCATGATCGGAGCGGTGATGTCTTTCGGCTACCTCTGGCTCCGGCAGCCCTCAGAGCTGGACACACTATCGACAGAGGAACTGGTCTCGGAGGTCGTCGGGCTTTTTCTGGACGGCCTGCGAGTTCGGCCAGCGGAGTAGAGGCTCTGGAGCAGATGTTCAGACGCACTCTGGCCATCACACGCAAGGAAATCATCCACATCATCCGAGATCCCAGGACTCTGAGCATCATGTTCTTGATGCCCGTGATCCAACTCATCCTCCTGGGCTACGCCGCCACCACAGACGTCGAGCACCTGCCCACGGCCGTGCTGGACCAGGACCAGTCATTGCAGAGCCGAGAACTCGTAGAGGCTTACCGAGCTTCGAACTACTTCGACATCCAGTTCTACGTCAGCACGGAGGAAGAACTGGGCCGCTTGATAGACGAAGGCAAGGCCAAAGCTGGCGTTCTCATCCCCTCAGGGTATGGAAGAGACCTCGTGGGAGACGAGCAAGCATCCATCGCCTTCGTCATCGACGGCTCGATGCCTGCTGTGGCGACCACTGCCTTCAGCGCGGCGCAGACTGTGGCCCAGGCTCAATCAACAGTATTGATCGAACGACTCTACCACATCGATGTGGAACAGCAAGCGGGGATCGGAGTACATCCCCGGGTGTGGTACAACCCCGATATGAAGAGCGCCAACTTCATGATTCCGGGACTCATCGCCATGATCCTACAGGTCCAGTCCACCCTCATGACCGCCCTCTCCATCGCTCGGGAGAAGGAACAGGGCACCATAGAGCAATTGATCGTGACCCCGCTCCGGTCACTGGAACTGATTCTGGGCAAGGTTTTCCCCTATGTGGCCATCAGCCTCTTCAACCTCATGGAGGTGCTGACCATCGGGGTGCTGTGGTTCGGTGTGCCCATCCACGGCAACGTGCTGCTCCTTCTGGCCCTGGGGGTCTTGGCTCTTCTGGTCTCTCTGGGCATCGGCCTCCTTGGCTCCACAGTGGCCCAAACACAACAGGAGGCCATATTCCTCATCTTCTTCCTGATGCTGCCTTTCATCTTCCTCTCGGGG
>JBAVWD010000021.1:0-3312 GCA_049697655.1 Anaerolineae bacterium
TGTCCGATGGCGACGATCACGGTGTCGCAAGGCAGCGTCAGAGCGGAGCCTCTTACGTCTACGGCGTTCTCGGGCACGAACTTGCGCGGCTCTTTCCACTCGATGCGCACGCCTTCCACTCCAGCGATGGTGCCCTTGCCGTTGTTGAGGAATCTGACGGGCCTGACTCTCGTCAGGAATTCGATACCCTCATCCCAGGCCAACTCCAGATCCTCGGCGAAGGCTGGCATCTCATCTGGTGCCTCAAGGCAGACGAGGGTCGCCCTCTTGGCACCCATCCTCAGCGCCGAACAGGCGACATTCACGGCCACGCTGCCGCCACCGATGACGACGACGCTCTGGCCCACCTTGACCGGAGGCGAACCGGAGAGCCCATTGGCTTGGGCCAGCAAGTCCACCGCCGAATAGACGCCCTTGAGGCCTTCACCTTCAATGCCTAGCGCATAGGGCTTCTGAAGGCCAACGGCGATGAAGATGGCATCGTATCCTTGCTCCAGTAGGTCCTCGATGGTCAGGTCGTCGCTGAGAGGCGTGTTCAGCTTGAACTCGACACCGAGCTTCCTGATAAGATCTATTTCGGCCTTGACAACGCGGTTGGGCAGCTTGAAGGAGGGGATGGCGCCGGTCATGGCTCCGCCGAGTTGGGACGATGCCTCGAAGACGGAGACGGCGTATCCGAGAAGAGCCAGTTCGTGGGCAGCCGCCAGTCCAGCGGGTCCTCCCCCGACGATAGCCACTTTGTACGGGAGCTTCTCGTCAGGGACTCTCGCCCTGGCTCCCCGCTGCGCCTCGAAGTCCATAAGGAAGCGCTGCAGAGCTCCGATGTTGATAGGCTCTGTGAGCACCTGGCTTCGGCATTGCTCCTCGCACAGTGCGTCGGTAGGGCACACCCTCCCGCATACGCCTGAGAAGACGTTTGCCTCCCGCAACACCCTGACTCCACCCCAGAGGTTGTTGAATCTGATCTTGCGGATGAACCCGCGGATGTCTATTCCCGCCGGGCACCCTTGGTTGCAGGGCGGGTTCTCACACATCAGGCAACGAGAGGACTCGATGGTTGCCTGCACAGGTGTCAGGGTCTTCTCTATCTCCTCGAAGCTCCTCACCCTTTCACTGGGGGAGAGTCGCAAAGCGTTTGTCCGTCCGCTCATGCTTGAAATCTCCTTGCCACTACTCTTGGTCTAGGCGCTCCCCTTCCACAGCTTGCGGATGGTGTCCATGGCCCTACCTCTGAGTTGCTCCTCGTCCACCAACTGGGCCACGCCTTTGTCGAAAACAACCTGCCCGTCCACGATGACTGCTCTCACCTCTCCTGAGGAGGCGCCCAGGACTGTATGGTAGACTACGTTCTCAGGGATCAGGGGCGCTGGGGAGCTGTCTTCAAGCAGTACCAGGTCGGCCAGTTTGCCTGCCTCGATGGAACCAGCCTCCAGCCGCAGAGCACGGGCGGCATTTGTGGTCAAGAAGGAGAGAACGTCTTGCGCACCCACGTCGCCGCCGCCCGTGATCAAGGCATGCAGCAAGAAGGTGGTGCTCATGTTGACGAAGGGGTCGAAAGCTCTGACGAATCCGTCGTCACCCAGAGTGACGTTCACTCCGCGCTCGAGCATTCGTGCAACCGGTGCCGCACCGGTGCCAATCTCCATGTTGGAGATGGGGTTGTGGGAGACGCTGACCTCTCTTTTCGCCAGGATCTCTATCTCCTCCTCTGCGAGGTGAACACTTTGTGAAGCTATAGTCATCTGGTCCAGGATGCCCAGATCATCGAGGTAGGGAACCGGTCTTTTGCCGAACCGCTTCTCGGTATCCTCGACGTGATAGGTTCCCTCGGATAAATGGAGTTGGAAAAGCGCGCCGTTTTCGCGCGCTATGTCCTTCGCTCTGCGTATGTAGTCGCCGCTACAGGAGAAGGTGGTATGAACGCTCATCAGACCCTGCACACGGCCATCGAGGGTCAGTATGGCTGAGTTCTCTTCGAGCAACTTGGCCGCTATCTTGGGGCCCGCTCGCTCGGTGGCCTCATTGGATACGAGCGCACGTGCCCCGGTCTCTTGGATGGCCTGAGCTTCCCTGATCATGAAGCCAGGCTCAGCGTAGGGGGCCTCCATGACGTCGCAGAAACAAGTGTATCCTGACTTCAAGTGGAGGAGCGCTGCGTATGCTGCCAGGCTCTCCACGTCTTCTGCCGTCAGCACATCTTCCACCAATGGCCACCACCATTCCCTGAGAAAAGGCCAGAAGCCAGCAGGTGGCGGGACTGGGTGGCCGTAGGCGACCAGGCCATGGAGATGAGTGTGCGTGCTGATCAGCCCGGGCAGTACGATGCCGTCCACGCGGATATCCGCCTCTGAGCCGGGCTCGCTGGTGACGCTCTTGATGCGGTTGCCCTCTATCTCGATGATGGGGTCAGTGACGACCCCCCTGGAGCCCATGGTGATGGCGTATCTTCCTGCTACGCGCACCGTAGCCCCTCCTTTGCGTGCGTTCTGGGTGAAAGCAAAGCTGGACGGCTCATTCCGAGCCGGTCGGTGCTCTTCGATTGGTCAGCGGGCAGGTCAAGTCTTGAAAAGCGAGTTGCCCAGTCTGTGTGAGACCTCTCTGGCAACGCTCCGTATCACGTCCAGGTGACTCATCGCTCTCTCTGGAGTGAAACGGTAGGAAGGTCCCACGACGCCGATGGCAGCGATCACCTCGTCCGTGGGGCTGGTGATGGGCACGGCAATGGCGTTGGTGCCCTCCTCCATTTCCTCAAAGGACGTGGCGTAGCCCTGCTCGCGCACTCGCTCCAACTGATACCGCATGTCGGCTGGATCCGTGACGGTCCTCGGGGTCGTGCGAGCCAGTCCCTTGGCAAGCACCCGCTCCACTTCCTCCTCCGACATGTAGGCCAGGAAGATCTTGCCGGCGGAGGTGGAGTGCAGGGGAGTGCGTCTTCCCTGCCAGCCCACTGACTGCACCAGGTGAGGGCCGGGCACCTGTTCGACATTCAGGACCTCGTCCCCCACTCGATAGGCGAGGTAGGTGAGTTCCTCCACGGCATCCGCCAAGTAGTGCAGGTACGGCCGCACCACCTGTGGGACGTTACGACTGTTGAGCATCGTCCCGGCAAGTTCGATGAGTCGAATGCCCAGACTGTACTTGCGGTTGCGGGGGTCTCTTTCCACCAGGCCCCCCTTCTCCAGAGAGGCGAGAAGTCGGTGGACTGTGCTCTTGTGGAGACCCAGTCTGTGACTCAGCTCTGTCACCCCCAGCTGAGCCTCGTTGATGCTGTAGGCGTTGAGTATCGCTACTGCTCTATCGACGGATTGGATT
>JBAVWD010000022.1:0-2893 GCA_049697655.1 Anaerolineae bacterium
GCTTTTTCGCGTCGGATCGTGTCGCGATACAGCCAGTATGCATACAGCAGGCTAATGACGGCCACCCCGAGGACCGCGTAGAGCATCGTTGCTTCAAGACTACTTAACTCTCTCATAAATGTGTGCCTCCTATTCGTACTTTGTTGCCGGTGCTCCGCCGCATGGGCTCAGTCTCTGCAGCCCGCCGATGGCGGGCGCAATTCCCATCAGCAGAATCCTCCCATCTTGGCGGGGGACAGGCACATGAGTCGATTCTACCAGCGCACTTTCCCCAAGTCAAATCGGCCGATGGGCAGCTGGCATCCGGTTTGGCACCCTGCTGCTCCACCATGGTGGTGCCCAAGGTCATAGTCCGGTCCTAGTCTGGGCGTAGTTGGGTCTGAGTGCTCGGACGTGAGCTGCCTGGGCCCTGTGTCGAACCCGTGGGCTGGCATGCATGGTCCCGGACATCTGGGTCCGAGTCAGTACATCAGTTGGACTGCTGCCATACGTCGGTGTGGTGGCGAACAGTCACCGCCGCCGCGCTTTGACTTAGTGTGACGGGCTAGGAACAACCGTTGCTGCGGCAGGTTTGTCGATGCTATAATCCTCCTGATCGAGGCTACGAAAGGGGGGCCACCATTGTGACTCGGGAGACCTTCGACGAGCAACTGAAGGCGCTGGAGCAGGATGTCTTGGACATGGGGAGTCGGGTTGACCAGGCGATCGATCTGAGCATCGAAGCCCTGGCCAAGCGGGACATCGGGCTCTCTCGACGCGTGATTCGGGAGGATGAGGCCATCAACCAGGCCCAGCACGACATCGAAGAGCACTGTCTGGTGCTGATTGCCACCCAGCAGCCTCTAGCCAGGGACCTGAGGGTCATCTTCGCTGTAGCCAACATAGCCACCGAGCTGGAACGTATGGCAGATCACGCCAAGGGCATCGGGGAGATCGGGGTGATGATGGGCCCTCGCGAACCCCTCAAACCCTTGGTGGACATCCCGCGTATGGCAGCGAAGGCACGCTGGCTCCTGGAACAGGAACTGGAAGCATTCGTGAATCGAGACGTTGAGTTGGCCAGCCGTCTGGGCAGTGAAGACGATGAGGTTGACCGACTCTACGACCAGGTATTCAGAGAATTACTGATCTTCATGATGGACGACCCCAGAACGATCAGCAGGGCGACCTATCTCCTCTGGGTTGCTCACAATCTCGAGCGAATTGCTGACCGCGCGATCAACATCGGAGAGCGCGTCGTATTCCTGGTTAGGGGAGAGGTCGAGGAGCACAATGCCTAGAGAGAGAGTGGATGTCGATAGGGACGCGAGCGAGGCGGCACAGAAGCTGGGCTGGCTGGAGCAAGAGCGTCAACGGGACAAGGCCGCGATCGAGCAACTACGGAGAGAACAGCAACAGTACGAGGGTCAACTCGCCCATCTTGAGGAGGGCCTGGATGGGTTGGAACAAAGGCTCACTCAGATCGGTACGGACAAGGTGAGCTCCGCTCGGCTCGACAAGGCGCTCCAGCAATTCAAGGACGAGATGCTGTTGGAGTGGCGGAGATCTGAACAGCGTGTCAGCGAGGGCAATGAGGCCAGAGACAAAAGAATCGTGCAAGAAAGGCAAGAGCGAGTATCGGGCGTCACACGGCTGGAGCAGCGAGTCACTGAAGCCTTCAAGATCCAGGAAGCCATTCAGGCTCAACGAGCCGAGATTCAGCGCCTGACCAAGACAGTCTCGGCCCTTCAGTTGCAGATCGATGAGGTACCCAAGGAGGTGAAGGCCCAGAACGAGAAGCTACTGTCCTTCGGAGAGCGAGTCAAGAAGAGTGAGGCCAGCGTGGCCGAGATCTCTAAGGCCAGAGAAGAGGAGGCATCCCGATCCGAGAGCCTTAGCGAGAGCATCAGACTCGTGCAGGCTCGTATGGACCGGGTAGCTCAACAGATGTCCGAGCTGGAGTCGTCTGCCGAGCAGCAGAGACTGGCGCAGGCCCAACTGGGGGAAGAGCTGCGCAAAGTGGATGACCGCGGGAAGAAACAGATCTCTGGCTGGACAAGAGAGATGGCCAGCTGGAGAAAAGAGGTGGAGGCCCTGCCGGAACAGATCGCCCGCTCGGACGAGCAGTCCAGGGAGGGCGAGAGGATGATCAGCGCCATGGACGCGATGAGGATTCAGCTGGAGAAGGACAGGGAGTCGCTCCAACACATTGAACGTACCGCGGAGGAACGGCAGAGGCAACAACTTGAGGACTGGCGCAAGGAGAACGAGCTTCTTTGGTTGAGGAACGACGAGAGGTGGGCGCAGCTGGCCGACGAGAACGCCAAGCGGGATGAATACATCGCTGTGCTGTGGGAGACACCACTGACCTACCTGCGACGGGAGGTAGCAGAGTTGGGTAAGCTGATCAAGGGCCTGGAGAAGCGCCTCGCGCGGCCCAACAGGTAGCCGACATGGAGCAATCCATAAGAACCATCGGCACGGCGGGACACGTTGACCACGGCAAGTCTGCCCTCGTAAAGGCACTGACAGGCATCGATCCAGATCGGCTCAAGGAAGAGAAGGAGAGGGAGATGACCATCGATCTGGGCTTTGCGTGGTTGACCCTCCCTAGCGGTGCTGTGGTCAGCATCGTGGACGTGCCTGGACACGAGAGTTTCATCAAGAACATGCTGGCAGGCGTGGGGGGCATCGACGCTGCGCTCTTCATCGTCGCCGCCGATGAAGGCATAATGCCGCAGACCAGGGAGCATCTGGACATTCTCGACCTTCTGGAACTGGAACATGGAGTGGTCGCTGTCACCAAGGCCGACCTGGTGGATGACGAAGAGTGGCTGGAACTGGTGATGGAGGAAGTGAGGGAGTTGCTGCGCAACACGGCACTCTCTGAGGCCCAGGTTGTTCCGGTCTCCGC
>JBAVWD010000023.1:0-3784 GCA_049697655.1 Anaerolineae bacterium
TTGCAGCGTGCGAAGCCGGCCCTCAAAGGTCCAGGGCATGGTGTCAGTGCCACCACCGGCCACGAACGCCTCCAGGGTGCCGATGGGCTCGGGGAACTCCACCGTCTCCAACTCCGTCATCGTCTCCACCTCGGTAACCTTCCCGTCGCGGAGGAAGACGGCAGGTTCGGCGTATTCGTTCGTCAACCCGGCGATGTTGAATGAAAGCAGGTAGTTGAAGGGAGGGCGCGGGTTCTGAGGGATTCCTCCGTCCCACATGTAGACGTCCACTGCCTCGTCCAGCAACTCCATGGCGTAGACCATCAGCGTGGTGCCCATGCCTGGCACCTGGCCGCAGTTGGGAACGATGCTGATGCCGGCAGCCCGAGCCTGGGGGTCAAAGCCGTGCTGCTGGCGAGCGATGCCCGTGTGCCCGCCCAGGTCGCACATGTGGGCTTTGGCCCGTATCGCCACCCGGGTGAGGCCCAGGTTGTAGGGGTAGGGCACGGCGCTGAGGAAAGCGTCTACGCCGGTCAGCACTTGCTCGACGGCCTCCAAATCGGTGACGTCGACGCGAACGGCCTCGGCGACACTCGTACCGGCCAGCTCGTTGACCCGCCTCGCGGCCCGTTGGGCTATCTCCAGATCACGGTCTGCCAGCACAACTCGCCCCGCTTCGCCCCAACGGGCCATGTCGTAGGCAGCAGCGGTGCCCTGACGGCCCGCCCCCAAGACGGCATAGGTATATGACATAGCTCCTCTCCTTCTGTCAGCGAGAAAACACAGCACAGATGCTAGAAATAGGACTTCAGCCCGCCTGTCCGCCTGACGTCCAGCGAGGCGCAATGGAAGCCGCCTCCTATGGTCTCGAAATCGTAGAAGTTGCAGGGAATGGGCTTGAAGCCCCAGACCTTCAAGGCTCTGATCAAGGTGTCCTCTCCCCTGGAAACAATCACCCGCTCTTCATCCAACATCAGGACATTCATGCAGATCCATCTGCTGCAGTTGTACATGGGGTGGCTCTCAGGCATCAGGGGTTCGGGACACACCAGGATATCCCAGCCGCTCCTTTCGAACATCTCTGGCACATGGGGAACCCGCTCCGGATTGATCAGGAGTTTGCCAGGGGCCAGAGGATAGAAGGTGGCATCGATGTGCATGGGGTGGGTATCGTAGACTTCCACCTCGTGAACCCGGTAGTCGTCGCCCAGGTGTCGCTGCAACCAGTCGATGCCGAAGCGGTTGCAGCAGCTGCTTTGCGCCACGAAGATGTCTCTGCCGCATTTGATGACATCCGCTGCATCAACGAGGGGCTCATATTCGGTGAGGATAGTTCTCATGGGCTCGCCTTCCTCGGGCGCCACAAAACCCTCTACGTAGGTTGCGTCACTCAACTGCGGGCGGGGAGCGGATACCCACTTGGCGCCCTTCTTGAAGTACTCTTTGCATAGATCCTTGTATGCGACATGCTCGTGATATCTCGAGCGCCAGCCCATGGGTGCTTCGATAATCTGATCTCCTATGACCAGCAACACGTCTCTCGGCATCAGGGCGTAGCAGCCGCTCTTGATCTCCCAATCTGGTGTGGAGTAGGGTTTGGAGAAGTCGTAAGGTGTGGGACGACGGACCGTCACCCCCTCTGCCTCGAGGATGTGAACGAATTCGTCCAGGTCCTTCCTCGCGGCGTCGATCAGCTCCTGGGGCCAGGGAGATCCGCCAAACTCCCGGTGGAAATCCCACAGTTCTTTCGTGTGCAGGGTCGCCTCCAAACTCACGTCCCAGGGCGGAATCATGGCGCCGTCGACAATGCCTACGATCACTTCCTCTAGCAGATCCCATTCGTTGTGGGCATTGACGACAGGATAGACAGAGTCTCTTACATCATCCATTCTAGCCTCCGCGTTACGTCACAGTCTCCAGATTTCGCCGAGGGCAAACACGCCCACGAGGGGCTTGCCCTCGGCGTAGCGACTTGAGCAACGAGCCCGCCGTCAACTGGCAGCCACGCGGGCAGGGCGGTGAGGCGCTGCAACCTGCGCCACTATGAGAAGAAGTCAGACAACGACTTGCCCAGGTCTGCCGCAACCGTCTCCCATGACGGCAAGTCCTCGCCTGGTACTTGCCCAATCAACTCCTGTGACCAGTAAGCCGAAGCCGGTTCGAGGAGTGCCGGCTGTAGTAAGCCCTCAACAGAGGGTGCTGGGAGGCCCTTGTGTTTGCATTTCTCGCTAAGAACCCGGCGCGCTGCCTGGCGGTCAAAGGAATCGGCTTTCTCCTCCAGGAGTCGCCACACGTCGTAATAGTCTCGCGCTTTGCCCCTCTCTAGGATGCTGCGCAGTTTCTCCGCCAGGATCTCCTCCAAGGCGTAGCAGAGTACCAGTGGGCACGGATCTAGGAACAGGGCGGTCACCACCGGCCGTCGTTCGGGTGGCAATATCACGGGTTCGTCGAGGGTTATGTCCAAGAGCAGTCGATTGGCATGTCGAAGGGGGCCGACGAATCGAGCGCGGACCCTCGCTGCTCCGTCTGCCTGGTGAAGGCTCGCTAGTGACATCTGGAGCCCGTGAAGCCGGTCTGTCTGCTCAAACCAGTCTGTCAAGCCGGCCCTCAGGCGCTCTGCTGGAAAGCGGGGCAGCACACTGAAATCAAGGTCCACGGAGTGACGCCAGTTGGGGAAGTAGAGCTGGCGCAGTGCAGTGCCTCCCTTGAGATAGAAGGTGTCTGAAAGGAGAGCAGTCTGAGAAAGCGCATCCAAAGCACATAGGAGCGCGTACTCGTGCTCAGCCTGGCCTACGCCCAGTCCGGCCTGACCAGCGACGCGTCGCAGCTCGGCCTCGGTGATCACCCTAATGCTCCCGCCACTCCAGCAGTTGTCGCTGCGGTATGTTTACTACGAGCCGCCAGCGGGCGTCTCTTGGCCCCTCGTCCGGCCCGGCAGGGTCCAGGCGGGCGTAGTTGCGATCCTCGGGCAGCTCCAACTGCTGCAGGATAGCCTGGTCTCCGATCTCCAATCGGTCCAGCCAAAAACCCAGTCGACGCATGGCCGTGCGATTCCCTATGAGTCGGCTGTGGTCGACCAGACGAGCGAGATCTACTTCATCGGTTCCAAACCACAGCACCTTCGCCACTTCCATCACGCCTCCACAATACTCGGGGTGGTCGAAGCCGTCTGCGATGGCCTTCTCCCGCTCGGCGATGTGTACGGGCCTGTCAAGCAGTTGTACAGTGGTGTAGCCAAAGAACTTGTGCTCGCTCAGCGTGACGAAGCGGTATGTAACACCTTCCACCGCCACGGTTCGCTTGCGGCGAGTGGTGGCGATCCACACGGGTCTAGGCTGACGCTCCCCGTAACCGTAGAAGTTTAGGGCGGTGGCGTAGGCCAAGTAATAGGGCTGTACCAGCGCCGCGGCAATCAGGTACTCATGCTCAGCCCAGTGCCCTTCAGGGCCAGCGTCAAGGGGGATGAGCCTGTACTTGCCGCGCTCCAACCTCCGTAGCCAGCGCTTGGCGCTCAGACGATGGAGCAGCCTGGTGACATCAGCACCGCTGAGGCCTGACGTCTGGCCAGCCTGTTCGACAGTGAAAGTGCTCATGCTGGCCGCAGCCAACTCGCTCAGCAGCCGGGCCTCGCGTTCACTAAGGCTTCTCAGCACCGTGGATTGTGACATGATTCTTGATCTATGTAACGATAATTCCAGGAATTTGGATTATGGTAGCACAAAACAAGAAAAGAGGCAAGGATACAAGGCTTGAGCTGGCGTGGCAAGAGAGCGTCAAGGCGTCACGGACCATCAGACCTCACAGC
>JBAVWD010000024.1:0-2058 GCA_049697655.1 Anaerolineae bacterium
GTGCTCTATCTGGCCTACAGCATAGCCGTCGACAGGCGCGCCAGGCTACCGCTGGCGAAGACCGGCCTCATACTAGCACTCACCGTCGCGGTCCTGTCGCCTTTGCTGACCCCGATGCTGGTGGAGGCGTGGCGCGATCCTTCCCATCTGCTCTCTCCTTTCGAGACGACGGTGCGGCTCTCCGCCGATCTGATGGCCTTCTTCACTCCCAATGAGTTACATCCTCTCTGGGGTGAGGCAGCCTCCCATCTGGCGTCAGGTTTTACCAGTAGCACCTCAGAGAGAATGGTCTTCTTGGGCTACATCCCCTTGGCCCTGGCAGGATACGCCGTCTGGACGAGGCGGCGTGAGTCGGCGTTCTGGTTAATCGGCTGCGTGGTCTTCCTCGTCCTGGCCCTGGGGCCCTATCTGCATGTGGGAGGGCGGCAGCTTCCCGTCCCGCTTCCCTATCTGGGGCTGTATCGCTTCTCACCTTTCTTTAGCATCGCCAGGTCAGTGAGCCGGTTCGCAGTAATGGTGATGCTCACTTTGGGGTGCCTCGCGGCTCTCGGCCTTCACAGGGTGCTCTCCTCTCTGCTCGAGAGGAGGGCAGGAATAGTTGCCGCGCTGACCATAGCTCTGGTCTGCTTCGAGTTTCTGCCCGTACCTTACCCTCTGGCTAAGGTGGAGATCCCCTCTTTCTACACAGCTCTGGCGGAGGACACATCGGAGTACGCGATCCTGGAGTTGCCGATGAACTGGGATCGGCCAGCGCACCTTCTGTACCAGACGGCGCATCGCAAACCGATCATTGCCGGGTATGTAACCCGTCCCAACCCGTTGTCCATCGTGGAGAGAGTCCCGGTGCTACAGCATTTCCGCTTCTTGGGAGCGGATATCATCGTTCAGGATCCGAAGGAGATCGCGCCTGAGGTCTTCGACTACATCGGTGTCCGGTACGTGATTGTTCACGACTACATGCTGCCGCCTGGAAGAGAGCGCGAGGCCACCTTGGCTTTGGTTGAAGATGTGTTCCGGGGCCAGGTGCCCGTGTACGAGGATGGCCGGATCACCGTGTACCTGGTTGGAGGTCAGCCGGGGGACTCGCCTTTCTTGGTGCTGGGCCAGGGATGGGGAGAACGTCAGATGCGGGACGGTGTGCCGTCAAGGATTGTGGGGAGTGAGGCAACCGTGATCATCGTGTGCCCCGTCGACGCCGTGGTCAACCTGGACTTCAGCGCCTTCGCGGAGGAGGGCACTCGGTCACTGGAGGTGCTTCTTAACGAGCAGGCGATAGGGGAGTACCAGATTGACGCCCGGAGCGGCCCCTTCACCGCTGGCACACTATCGCTGACAGCAGGAGTACACACGATGCGATTCCTCGACAGAGGTGATGGGAAGCAGGGCGTGGTCTTCTTGTCCCTCAATCTGAGTGACAGCGGGGGAGAGGCCTAGCCTGAGCTCTCCTTCCTCGTGAGAAACTCGAGAGATCCGGTGTGGCTCAGGTGGGTGAGCCTGGGCCCCCAGTCGTCGAAGCGCAGCGTGGTGACCGAGGCAGGGGAAACCCAGATCCGCCCGACCAGGTCCAGGGGCAGGCCGATGTAGTGGGCAACGGTCACCCGAATGGGGTCGGCGTGACTGACCACGGCGATGTTACCCTCGGGATGGTCTTGGAGGATCTGCTCCAGCGCTGCCACCATGCGTACCTGCACTTCGTACGTCGTCTCTGCCCCGGGAAAGCGCGTCCTGCTGGGATGCCGCAGCCACTGTTCCCAGAGCTCCGACTTGAAGATCTCCTCAATGGGCTTGCCATCGAGTTCACCATAGTGGCTTTCCCCGATGGCTTCTCTGACCTCCATGTCCAGCCCGTGCGACCTGGCGATGGGTTCCGCTGTCTCCACTGCGCGCTCGAGAGGGCTGGAGTATATGGCTTCCAGGGGCACAGGCTCAAGCCATTCGGCCAGGCGAGCGGCCTGCTCCCGTCCTTTCTCGTTGAGTAAAACCCCAGGGGTCCAGCCAGCGACTCGCTTTCCCACCCAGTCGTTCAGGGCGTGGCGGATGAGTAGTAGTCTGTTCATG
>JBAVWD010000025.1:0-3930 GCA_049697655.1 Anaerolineae bacterium
GCCCCTCCAGAGCGTGCAGCTCCCGGTAGGTCAAGGTCCAGACGCTGGACTTGAACACCTCCGCCAGTCCTCCGAGGAAAACCAAGGGTGGCGCCATGATTAGGATGAACAGCGGTATGCCCACGGCGAACCCCGCGATCCAGGGCACTGCCCCCTCGACGATCAGGCTGATCAATCCGCCGACCGACAGTCCTGCGAGCAAGGCCACCCCACCACCCACTACAAGGAGGAACAGGACGATGGGAATCATCACAATCGCCCAGCCTATCTGAAGCCCGATCATGATCAGCCACATCACCACGGTGTCACCAAGATGGGCTTTGATGAAGTTGAAGCCCACGCGAAAGGAGTCGATAACGCCTCGCTCCCCCAGGGCGCACACTCGGAAGATCAACGGGCGCACCAGGGATATCGCCAGGGAGAGAACGATGGCCGCCAGGATGACCAGGAAGGCCAGGCCAATGGCAGCAACCGCGCCAATGACCTTCAACACCACACCGTCTTGAACCAAGACCATCAAACTGAAGATCCCTGCGCCCAGGATCAACAACAGGAAAGCCGCAACAAACCCCGGTATCCGTGTTAGCAGGTCTATGACGAACAGTCGCAGGGCCGTGCGCGACCAACCGAGGCGGAAACCCTGGCGTACGCCTCTCTTCTCGCCCGTCTTTTCGTAGTCGTCGACCATCCGGATGAGCGCTGTCTCCCCTACGTAGAGGAATATCACCTTGGCCACGGTCAGAATGACGGCCAGACAGCACAAGGCGATGATGATGGCGAGGATTGCACCTCCAATGGCCGCAAGCGCGCCAAAGGCCTCTTCAGCAGGCCACCCTTGGCCAGGCAACTCCCCGAGCCACGGAGGCACGTTCTGTTGTTCGTACCCATCTCCCCCGCCCCCAAAGTTGAAGTTCGGATTGCCGCTACTACCCGCCGCGCATAAGACCACGATCACTCCGAAGACCCAGAGCACGCGGTACCGCCACAGTATTTCCCAAGCCCGCTTGAGAACCTTTGCGTGATCCATTTCTAACCACTCCTTTCTGTACGGACCCTACCCTCTGTTGTTCGAGGCCGTGAGTTGCTGATGTCGCCGACGGGCCCACCAGGTGGCCAGCCAGCTCCAGTACAGCAGTCCAATCACCACCAGTAAAGAAAGATACAACACCGGGAGCCAGGCCAGCGCTCCTCCGGCCTGTATCAGTTCCACCATCGCCCCGACTGCACTCGCCAGACTCGCCTGTGAGAGACCAGCCAAGTCCGGGAATGAAAGCCCTCCCGCAGACGAAGGGAGGAGGAGAGCCGCCACATCGCCTCCCAGCCCCATGGACAGAGCCAACTGCAACACACCAGCGATGGTGAACGCGGTCTGTACAAAGGCCAAAGTGAACAACAGTCCGACGGGCACCATCCTCCAGCTCAACTCGAGCGCCCTTTGCGCCGGTGGTTGCTCCTGCCGGCGCGGCAGCCTGAGCGCCACCTGCGCCACGAATCGTTCGGGCGGAGTGGCAGCCTCCATGGCCGGGCTCTCCAGGAGCAGCGTCCTCAACCGCGCCAGGGCCTCCAGTTCGCTCTGGCACACGGCACACTCCTTCAGGTGCGACTCCACCAAGCGCAGGCGGAGCCCCCGCAACTCGCCGTCCAGGTAAGCCCCCAGCCAGTGCGTCGCGTGTTCCTTCATGCTCCCTCCATGTACGGGGTCAGAGTCTGTCGCAACAGTGTACGGGCGTAGTTCAACCGAGACATCACCGTCCCTATGGGGATACCCAACGTGTCCGCGATCTCCTTGTAAGAGAGATCCTCGTATTCCCGCAACACCAGGACAGACCGGCTGGCCTGCGGGAGGTTCAGCACAGCCTGCCGCACTCTCTCTCCACGCTCCCGCGTTTCGGCGAGCTCCTCCGGCCCCTCATCTGTACTGGGCAAGTACACCGTCTCCACGTCCACCGTCTCCTTATGGCTCCGCAGGGCGTCCACAGCCACGTTGGTGGCGATGCGGTACAGCCAGTTGCGGAAGGGAGATCGCGGCTTGTACCTGGGGAGGTTTGTCCAGGCGCGGATGAAGGCCTCCTGCGCAGCTTCCTCAGCCAGATCCGCATCGCCGCACATACGGTACACCACGTTGACGGCTCCTTCTCGGTGACGCCGGACCAGTTGACCGAAGGCCCGCCTATCGCCCTGTTGAGCCTGTTTGATCAGCTCCAGTTCGGTCTCCACTGGCCGACTCTTCCCCCCGCTGGCTGTCCCTTCCATCATATCAACGTCTCGGACAGCGGCTATATTCGGTAGTGCGCGTCTGTTCGCCGGCTGCCAGGACCAGAGTATAGCATGCTACCACGCAGATGCGCTGGTCAGTCGTTGACCAGAAAGGTGGAGCATTACTCGCATAGGACAACTGGACCAGCGAAAACGTGGCCGCAGTTGGGTCCGGTAGCCCAGGTGGGAGGAGGTGAGCTAGGTGCCGCCTCAGGCGACGTCGTGAGCCACGCCGCCCCTACTCTGCGCAGCTGTGGAAGCCGGTCGGGGACGTGGGTGCCGAGGCCACCAACCGTAACACGTAGCGATGGCGGGTCACCGTCCTCCGTGATATGATTGCCATGATCGGCGTCCCAGCCTGCGCCACAGGGGCAGGGAAGAACTCCCATGGCCGGGAACCCGCAACTGAGAAAGGAATCATGAACATATGGCGGTAGAGAAGGTCGGAGAGAAGTACAGATGTAACATCTGCGGCAACGAGGTGGTGGTCACCTTGGTTGGCGGCGGCACCCTCGTCTGCTGCGGCGAGGACATGGAGAAGATCGAGGGCTAGGTCCTACCCTGGCCTCTACGCCCCACTATGGTGTCCATCGCCTGTCGGTGTAGGGCAGCGCCCTGCCCGGCAGAGAGGCGCACGCCGCGTCCTGCAGCCTTGTGCCTTGCTGCGGTTAGAGTGACTCCAGGAAGTTCAGAACCGCCCGCATCAGCGGGCCCACCTCGCAAGTACCCATTCCGAGATCGTGGCCCGCGCCTTCTAGTTGCACGTGGTAGGCTTCAGGAAGCAAGGACATCGCGTACTCGACATCGTCGTCGGTCATGATACTACCTAGCGAGGGATCCGCCTGCAGCAGGAGGGTGGGGCAGGAAACCGGGCGAAGCATAGCCTCGAAATCGAAGGCCTGCATCAACTCATCCCGGCGCCCCTCGGCGTGGAGCTGAACCACGTCTGGATCGAGTTGGCTCACGCTCTTGGCCCACTCCCGGAGTTCGACGGAGAGCACATCCGGCGAGTCCTCGTACCTCACAGGAGGATCCGTCCCGGGCACGGTTCGGTCCGCCAGTAGCCTGGTCAACTCCGGTATCGATGGCTTCTTGGCGGCCAGATCCCGCAAGGACACATAGAACTCTTGGTTCGTGGGCATAGCAGCCCAGGTCGCAGGCGAGAGAGCCATGTCCCCGACAATCAGAGCCCGCACCCGCTCTGGTTGTTTTCCCGCCAAGCCAAGCGCAAACAGTGCCCCCAGCGAGTGACCGAAAACCACGGCAGGAGCCTCTACCACGCCGCGAACGAAGGCCACGATATCCGACAGGTAGTCCTCAGCACCGTATCGACCTGCAACGCGCCCCGACTTGCCGTGTCCACGATGGTCAGGCGCGTAGATGTGCCACCTCAGCGACAGCACCGGCAGCAGCGGCAGGAAGCCCTGCCAGCGCCCCGTGAAACCGTGAAGCAGAAGGAGAGGAAGCCCCGAAAGTGGGGCTTCTGCATAGTTGATCTCGACAACGCCTGTATCGAAGGTCTTCTCCTTCAGCATTCTCCTCTCCTCCACTGCCCCTATTTCTCACGCATGGCCCACCATACCCGCTCGGCGGTGGCCGGGAACTCATCGATCCACACACCCACCGCATCGTGGATGGCCGATAGTATCGCTGGTGCGGTGGGCAGGGTGGTCA
>JBAVWD010000026.1:0-4036 GCA_049697655.1 Anaerolineae bacterium
CCCATACTACGACAGCGAGCCCGTCATAGTGCCAGGAGGGGGCTGCTGCTTGGTGTGGCAGGCGGGGGTCTTACGCCGAGCCATGTGGGGATTGTCCTCCATCATCAGGTGGGCTAAGCCCCAACTCCAGCAGAAGCCGCCGCACAAACTCAGGTCCGTCCGGTTCATAGGCAGGAAGAACCCAGGGCATCTCCCGCAAGGTCTGAAGCATGGAAGACAGGATATCAGAGGGAATAGAGATCAGCTGGAGGCCTTCCGGAAATAGTCTTCTTCGCCTTATCCCATGCCCCAGACCAGTGGTGACGTAGTTCAGTTCTCCGGTCAGGTATGGATGGATGAAGACCCATGCGCAACCTATGGCGCTGGAGAACTTGCTAGACCACATCTGCCCCGTTTTGTAGCTCATGGCCCTGAGCAGGATCTCTGCCTGGCTGGTGTTGGCCAGGAGGATCAGGACATCTGGATCGTAGGAGAGCTCGTCCACGGGCGAGAAGACGACGTAGTTAGAGACGCCTTTACGAATAGTGGGGATGTAAAGATATAGCCTGCTCGCTGCCCGAGGCTCTTCGAAAATCCTGAGGCCGGCTCCAAACTGCCCGCTCACGTACGGCTGGGATGCCTCTGCTTGTCCCAGCACGTAGGCCCCTGCCGGGCAGCTGTGGTTCTCGGCGTCAGCGTAGAAGGCGTGCCCTTCCATCGAGTGCTTGAGCATCTCGCATAGAGCGATGTTTCTATCTAGCCTGGCGACAGCGTCTGGGCGTCTCACGAGGAACTTGACGCCCACGGGTCGCGTGTCGAATTCGAACTTGGCCAGTATGGCCAGATCCATCTCAGAGAGAGCCATTCCTACCTCCTGCGCCCATGCACTCTTGATTGCCCGGCCTTTCGCCAGATCATCCCAGCCCGCAGGCTTCGGGCCAAAGTCGTCGTCGTTTATGCCTGCTGGGATATGCCTGTCATGCCCAGTCTAGGACCGAAAGGCACTGTGCGCCACGCAGGCGCACGGCGCACAGTGCTCACCATCAAAACGAACCAACCACGACTTTCTGCGCGCACTCGGCACTCCCGCACACCCGGGGTGCCGGAAGACGCCGGAGGCTCCAACTGTGGAGCCCCCGGCGCAGGACTCACAGGTGCTTGTATATGTGGCGAAGTGGCCAGGTGCCCACTTCTACAATCTCCCCATTCTGTATCTGCTGAACACGCACCTCCTCCATACCCTCCACATCACCTGGACCAAAGGTCAGCGGCGTGCTAGCCAAGCCACCGGTGTCCAGGTCTTTGATCTGGTAAACACCGTATTCAAGCACATCCGCCGGTGCCAGTTCTTCGGCAGGCACCTGTTCCATGGCCAGCCTTAGCGCCTCCACCTGGATCATGGCCTCAATCACCCCGTGAACGTACATGATGTGAGTGACCGGGTCGTCGGGGCGATAGGTCTCCTGCAGTTCGTTGACGAACTGCATCCCAGGGCCGGGGTCGTCCCAAGAGGCGTAGCCACCACCAACCACGAAACCCTCACCCAGGTCGCCCATGGCGGGCAGGAACACCTGAAGGTGGCTCGGTGTGGCGCAGGCAAACGTGATCTTGTAGCCCAGATGGGGCCCCATATCCAGCCTGACCGCTTCTTTTATCGTCGGCTGCGAACCGGGGTTGATCATGACCCCCACTGTAAGATCAACGTTGTTCTCCTTCAGCCATAAGAGTTGGGTCGTGGGCGGCGCGGTAGGTACCAGCGGTACGTACTGGGTGCCCACGAACTCATATCCCAGCTCGGTGAGGTAGGCCTGGAATTCGGGAATCTCAATGGACCGGCCCATGGCGTTATCCGCGGTGAGGATGGCAACCCTTGGCGCTCTATCTTCCTCCCAATTCTCCAGGAACCACTCGGCCACGGCTGCCAGGGCATCGGTGTAGATTGGATAACTGGTCAAGACGGTCTGCGGCGGCGATAGCAGATAGGGACCGGTGGCCATACTCGGTGCGCCTATGCGGTCCTCATTCAGCAGATCCTTCAGCGCCAGCGCTTGAGGTGACCCGCCTATCCTGTAGACCAGCATTCCCATGCCCTTGAGCTCCTCGTAGATGGTAAGCGCCTTCTCTACGTTCAGCTCATCATCCCGCCAGAGCAACTCCAGCGTCACGTCGTCGGGGAACGTCTCCTCTCGCCACGGAGCCAGAAGCTTATTCTCGTTCACGTACTGCACATAGTCTTCATAGGCAGCCAGAACCGCCGCCGTATCCTCAGCATAGGCACCCGTGAGCGCCATGGCGCCGCCGACATACAGCACCGTCGGTGGCGGTGTGGTTGGGGTGGGTGGCGGTGTTGTCGGCATCGGAGTCTCGCCGACAGCAGGGGTCGGCTCCGGTGCCGGTGTGGCGCAGCCGCTAGCTACCAGCGACAGCAACAGGACCACGGTCACTATTGTAGCGAGTCTTACTTTCACTTTCTTTGTCCTCCTATCCCTTCTCACTTTCTGTAGGCCCATGCCGGGAGGCCACCCCTTTGGCACTGGTGCGAACACCGATCTGGTGCATCTCTGGAAGGGCCAATCACCTCCTCTACCGGATCAGCCAGACTGCCCAGCGGCTGACTCTTGCCTGGCTTCCTATTCACCTAGTGTGAAAAGGGCCATAGCCTGTAGTACGCCCTGATCCTCTCCCACCGATGAGCCAGCCCCCGGGGTTCAAAGATCAGGAAGAGCATAATCACCACTCCCCGGCTGATGAGAGCCAGTGACGCCGCTGCCTGAGCGGCAACAACGGAAGACAGAACGGGGCCTGCAATGGTCACCAGTTCGTCTAGCAGTTTGAGGGACACGGCGCCGAATATAGCGCCCGGTATGCTGCCCATACCACCGACGATCAGCATGCCCAGATACCATACCGAATTCATGAAGGGAAAGTGATCAAGTGAAGCGAAGGCAAAATAGTGAACCAGCAATGAGCCAGCTACACCGGCATAAACGCAGCCGATGAAGAAGGCCACTAGCTTGTAGCGCCAGAGATTGATCCCCATGACCTCAGCCGCCAGGTCGTTGTCTCTGATAGCGACGAAGGCTCTGCCCACCCTGGTCCTGACTATGTTCTGGGCCAGGAATGTGGCGAGACAGGCGACTATCATCACCAGGTAGAAGTAGCTGCTCTTGGACTTGAACACAAAACCGCCGATCGCAGGCCTGGGCACGGCTAACCCATCAGGGCCACCAGTGATGCCGCGTAGCTGGATGATCAGCCAGACGATAATGAACTGTGCTGCTATCGTCGCCATGATCAGGTAGAAACCTTTGATCTTGAGTGACGGCAACCCGAAGATCAAGCCCACCAATCCCGCAGCCAGCGCAGCACAGGGCAGAGCTACCCAGAAGGGCCAGCCCATCTTGGCGGTCAGGATGCCCGAGGCATACGCACCTACTGCCATGAAGCCGGCATGCCCTATGGAGATTTGGCCACAGTATCCCGTCAGGATGTTTAGCCCGTGGACACTAATGATTGTGATCCCGATGATGGTCATGATGGTCAGTATTCTGTCACTGAAGAATAGAGGGCAGGCGAACAGGAAGACGAGGAGGCCGGACAGCGTGATCCACTGCCATCTAGTACGAAAGATCGCCATATCCTGAGCATAGTCTTGCGAAAACGTTCCGCACGGCAGACCCATACGACTAGATCCTTTCTATTTCGACCTGGCCAAAGAGGCCGTAGGGCCTGAGAACGAGCACAACTATCATCACCATGAAGGGGAAGACACTGGCCAGCCCACCGCCAGGCAACAGAGGGTCCAGGTACCCGGCAGCGACGTTCTCCAGCACACCAAGTATTACTCCGGCTACAATAGCCCCACCAACTGAGTTCACGCCGCCCAGCAACACCACAGCGAATGCTTTGATGCCGATCTGAGACAGCGGTATCATCACCCCAGACACCCCGCCCAAGAGAATGCCGCCGATCACGCCAACGACAGAAGCAATTGCCCAGGAAAAGGCATAGACTGAAGTCACCCTGATACCAGCGCTTTGCACTACCTGCTCATCAT
>JBAVWD010000027.1:0-2729 GCA_049697655.1 Anaerolineae bacterium
GGTACCTCGTCCTGCTCAGCCTGAGTTGCGCGGCCTTGATCGTGACCCACAACCTCACCGCCCTCATCTTCACTCCGGTTCTGGTGGCGTACATGGCCTGGCTGTGGTTTCTCACCCGACGGAGTCGGGGGGAGCTTCTGGCCCTCATGTCTCTGGCCGTGGGGTTCCTGTTGGACGCCTTCTACTGGCTGCCGGTGCTCTTGGAGACCCGCTACGTGGGCCTGGGGGCCAACATTGCAGCGCCTGGATACCAGAGACATCTGGCACCTGTGCTCGATTTCTTCTCCGCCTCGCCTGTCTTCCGATATCTGCCCGACCTGGGAGGTGGCTTCGACAACCCCTTCTACCCTCTGGGTTTGATCTATGCGCTGTTGATCCTGGCCGGGATGGCCTTGCTTTTCTGGCTACTCGTGGGGCCTGCCATGGGGGGAGAGGAGTCAAAGGATCGACGCTGGTATCTCCTCTTCTTCCTTCTGGTCACCGTAGGATCCATCTTTATGATGCTCGTCCACTCACTGCCTCTGTGGCGGCTGGCCCAGCCCATCCTGGCCCCCCTCCAGTACCCCTGGAGGTTCATGGCCCTCACCTCGCTGGGGGTGGCCATGGTGGCGGGGTCGCTGTTGACCCTTGGAGAAGGCGCGGAGTTGGCTGCCTCACGGTGGCGCTGGCTCCGGTATGGGTTGGGGCTGGGTCTTCTGGCGGTGCTTCTGGTCTACGCCCTGGCCGACCTGCCCACGAAGATGCTGGCGCTGGAGGATAGCCAGGTGACGGTGAAGAGGATGTGGGAGGAGGATTTCGCGGCCCGGCAGATAGGGGCCACCTGGACCGCGGAGTACGTGCCCATCTGGGTCAAGGCGGACCGCTCGGTGGTGGCCCTGCCGCCGGCGGACCTGGTGTCTCTTGAGCCCAGGGACCTGTCCCCAGAAGAGATACCGGAGGTCAAGCTGGGCCGTCAGGGGTTGCTGTCCGGGCAGATGGTGGTGGCCTCCCCAGAGGGTTACACCCTGCGTTTGCACACCTTCTACTTCCCTGGCTGGAAGGTGTACATCGATGGCCAGGAGGCGCCGGTCTATCCTTCGGGTGACCTGGCGCTGCTCACGGTGCACATCCCTGCGGGGGAGCACGAAGTCCTGGTGCGCTTCGAGGACACGGCACCCAGGCTGGCAGGCAACCTGGTATCGCTATTGACGGCGCTGGGGTTGATCGGCTTCGCCATCTTCCGCTGGCGATGGAAGGTGGCAGTGACCATAGCCATCCTGGGGGTCCTGCTGGTGGGCCTGGTCGGCTGGCACGTGCGGCCCTTCCAGTTCGGCACGGAGCCTCAGCAAATGGAAGTGAACCTGGAGGACCAGGTCAAGCTGTTGGGCTACGACCTGGACCAGGAGACGTATCGCCCCGGCGACACGCTGCATCTGACGCTCTACTGGCTGAGCTTGCAGGAGAAAAGCCAGAACTACAAGGTCTTCGTACATCTCATGGACCAGGGGCTGACCACGATGTGGGCGCAGCAGGACGGCGACCCCGGGGAGGGGTTCACGCCCACCACGCGGTGGATGGCAGGGGAGGTGGTGGTGGATGAGCACGCGCTATACATCCCTCCCGAGACGCCCCCAGGCACCTACAAGCTGTTCACCGGCATGTACGAGTGGGAGACGGTGCGCAATCTGACCATCCTCATGCCAGAGGCGGCCTCTCCCAACAACAGGATTCTGCTCGGTGCGGTGGAGGTCGTGGCTCCGTGAGTCAAGGGCGCGGCGTGGGGGGATGGGTCAAGGCGGGGGTGCGAGACGATCTGGCCCTGGTGGTGATCCTGGCCTTGTTCGTGATGCTGGCTACGGCCTACAGCGCTATCGTCCCTCTGGGAGAGGCGCCGGACGAGGTGCCCCACTTCACCTACATCCGCTACATCGCCGAGCACCATCGGCTCCCCGTAGGCGCGGAGGAGCACGAGGGGTTCCAGCCTCCTCTGTACTACCTCATTGGGGCGGCTTCTACCTTCTGGATCGACACGAGCGACTTTGTGGTCAGGGCCAACGGCGACTACTCCTTCACCGACGACCTGCCCCCCTTCAACCTCTTGTTACACACCACAGAGGAGTCGTTTCCCTACCGCGGCTGGGCGCTGGCCTGGCACTTTATCCGGCTGCTCTCCGTGGCTATGGGGGCGACCACGGTGTGGGCCACCTACTGGATTGCCAGGGAGGTCTTCCCCCAGGACAAGTACATCGCCGTGGGCGCGGCGGCCTTCAATGCCTTTCTCCCCCAGTTCCTGTTCATCAGCGGGGTGATCAACAATGACAACCTGGCTGCGTGCCTCTCTGCCCTGATGCTGCTGGTCACGGTGAAGATCGTGAGGGGCGCCCGGGGATATCGCCACTTCATGCTCCTGGTGACCCTCACCGCCCTGGGGGTGATGGCCAAGACCAGCCTGCTCAACTTCTACGCCATCGTCTTGCTCGTTATCGGCATCGTGCTCTGGCAAGAACGGCGAGGGCTGAGGTTCTCGCTGCGCCGTGGCCTGTTGTTGGCTGTGGTATGTCTCCTGCCGTTCTTCGTTCTGGCCGCCTGGTGGTTCGTGCGCAACCAAATCCTCTACGGCGATCCCCTGGGCTGGGCGCTGGTGCTCGCCGCTAACGCCCTGCGGGAGGCACCGCTGACCCTGGGGGACATCCAGTGGCTGATCTGGGGGCTGTACCGCTCCTTCTGGTACCGGTGGATCGGCATTGAGC
>JBAVWD010000028.1:0-3819 GCA_049697655.1 Anaerolineae bacterium
GCGCTAGCTTCTGCACTTGCCGCTGTTGGCGGCGGGCCTCCTCGATCTCGCCCGACCGCACCTTGCTCAAGATCTGCTGCCAAACCTCGGGAAAGACCTGGGCACTGGCCAGGATCATGCCGCTGCACCCGGCGGCCAGAGCGGGGAGGACGACCTCATCGTGGCCGACCAGGACGTCCAGGCGACCTTGAGTCATCTCCAGGACTTCCATCATGTAGGGCAGGTCGCCTGATGAATCCTTGAGGCCCACGATGTTGTCTATCTCGCTCAGGTCCTCCAGCACCTGGCGCGACGTGTAAGCATCCACCATCTGGGGGATGTTGTAGATGAGGATGGGCAGGTCCACCGCCCGGGCCACCTCGTAGAAGTGCTGGTAGACGCCTTTGTCCGAGGGGTGCAAGAAGTATGGGGTGACGACCAGACAGGCGGCGGCGCCAGCGTCCTGGGCGTGCCGCGCCAGCTCTTTGGCCTCCCGCGTGGATGCCGCGCCCGTCCCCGCGATAACTGGAAGCTCGCCTCCCACTTCGTCCACGCAAATCTCTACCAGCCTGCGGCGCTCGGCGTGTGACATGTTGACGAACTCGCCGGTGGTGCCGCAAGGTACCACCCCATCCACGTGCGGCCTTACGAAGCGCAGAAGCCCCCGAAAGGCCTCCTCATCTATCGTGTCATCCCTGGTAAACGGTGTCACCAAGGCAGGATTGACCCCGCCCGGCCGGTAAGTGGTACGAGTCATGATTCTCCTCCACCGAAGTTGGTGGCCTTGGCTGATAGGCCGATAGCCGCGTGAGGAAAAACGCTCCCTCAGGCGACGGAAGCTTCATAGGTGATCGACGTCTCTTCGAGGGGCATGCGCCGAGGCGAGAAGTCTGTCGCCTGGCTCCGGAGGGAGAGGATCCCATCAAAGCGGAGCACCAACCATCCCCCGAGAACAGGCTGGCGACCATTCACCTGGCTTATCGGTGAGAACTCCGGCCGAACTTGACTGGGATGCCCCTGCGCATGTATTCCCTGGCGTGTTTGGTGCACTGCACGGTCTTGTAGTAGATCACGTCCCCAATCTCGGTGGCGTGGGCCTTCCGCTCCCCCTCAGGGAGGAAGTAGGCCTCCATGGTGTCGTACTCCCTGCTCTGGCCGTCGCTTTCGTACTTGAAGGTCAGATCCGTCCCACTCTCCAGGACCTGGAGCGAGTTATCGAACCAGTCGAAGTCCGCCCGTCCCAGATCAGGGTTGATCAGAATGTGCGCGGCGAGGTCCAGACCCTCGATACCACAGGCCTCCGCCTCCTGGCTGCACCTGATGAAGTTCTCTGGCGACACTCCATTGCCGATGTTGATCTCACGGATAGGGCTGGTCTTGTCGTCCCTCAGGTACTCGTGCACGATGTTCAGGAGCATGCGGAACTGCATCAGGTTCTGCGTGGAGAGCAGCATAGAGACCTTGATATACAAGTTTGGGATGTCCCTGGCGTAGTAGCAGACGGCAACGATGGAGCTCCAGCTCGGATTAAGGAAGAAGTTGGCCCCTGTGGTCTTGGCGGCGCGAGTGATGCCATCCAGGTAAAGGAGGTGGTTGTCATTAGCCACCTCGATGCCTCCAAAGTTGCCGAAGAAGGTCCCCTGGTTCATCAGGATCAGTTTGGCAAGACCATCGCCCGCGGGCTCGGTGTCGAACTTTACGCCCGTGGCCTTCTGCACATCCTGGAATCTGTTCACGGGCAGCGGGGTGCCAACCAGGTTGGTGGTGCAGAACCAGTCCACGCCCATGATGTTCTCGGCCATGGCGAGTGTGGCCATCAGATTGCCGTGGTACACATACTCCTCGGTGAGGGCTACGACAGAGATCAACTCGGCAGGTATGAGGGCCGGGACTTCAGTGGAAACGCTCTCAACCACCCTCTTCATGCAGCGGTGGGTAACCCTGGCTCCCTGGAACCCTGAGACCTGTGCCGTGGCGGTGCCCATGCCCTTCTTGTAGGTGATGCCGTTCCCTTCCTCAAAGTCTTCTACCTTGGCGAAACCCTTGACCAGCTCCTCTGCCTCCTGTATCATGGGGCCGTATTCCGTGCCGGCGAGGATCCCCTTTCTGGTCTCATACTTTCTCATCTGTTCGATAGTCTCTGCTATCTTCTTCGCCCCGCCATGGGATTGCTTCAAGGCGTCGATGGCTTCCATATCTCTGGCTGACAGTAGTTTGAACTTCATGATGGCCTCTCCTCCTCAGCAGGATTCATCGAGTCTACCTACCTGACAACAAAAGGGGATTCGCCGACACCGGGGACGAGGACCTCACAGCACTCCAGGCGATGGGGGAGGTCGTATGTCTCTGCACGGACCACAGCAAACCAATGATAGCCTGTCCACGCACCGGTGTCAAGGTACATTCATACAACCTCCCGCAGGTCTTCCTGCTGACGCGGGATTTGCAATCCCGCCCTGGTCCGCCGGATGGGAAATCCGGCGGCAGCGAGGGACCGGCGGCAGCGAGAGGGGTCGCCAGTAACGGTAGCGGATGCAGCCCTCAAGGCACTGCCAACCAACTCGGGCGCATGCCTAAAGGTGCATTTCCGGAGGGTGTGGGAAAAGTACCTAAGTTGGAACGGGGATGCAGTCCCCTTGCCTTTGCTGCTGCACTCGCGACCCTCCGGGAGGTTTAGGGTTGGCGTTTTGGCACTGCCTATAGTAAGATACTCAAGTCATGTGGAGAACCTGGAGATTCTGGCTGGGGGTCGCCATCAGTGTCCTCTTCCTCGCCTACGCCATCAAGGGACAGAAACTGCCGGAGGTGTGGCAGGGCCTGCGCGAGGCGAACTACCTGTGGCTGATACCCGGCATCATTGTCTACTTCGGTGCCGTCTGGCTGCGCACCTACCGTTGGAAGTACCTGCTGCGACCCATCAAGCACATTCCCGTACGCACCCTCTTCCCGGTGGTCACCATCGGGTACATGGGCAACAACATCTTCCCTTTCAGGGCCGGGGAGGTGCTCCGCGCCTATGTCCTGAAGCGCAAAGAGCAAGTCAGCGCCAGCGCAAGCCTGGCCACCATCGTCGTGGAGCGCATCTTCGACGGTATCACGATGCTGGTGTTCGTCTTCGCCATCCTTCCTCTGGTGCCGACCAACGAGTTCCTGGGCCAACTCCTGCCGTTCATGAGCTTCTTCTTCTTTGGAGCGCTGCTGGCCTTCCTGCTCGTCGCATCCTCTCCCGCGAGGACGGAGAGTGTCTACCAGTGGGTCGTGCAACACCTGGTCCCTGGCCGCTTCCGGGAGCAGGTGAGGGGCTTGCTGGCGAGATTCGTGGAGGGCCTGGAGGTGCTGCGGAGCGGGCGAGACATGCTCTTCATCCTGGGCATCTCCATCGTTCTGTGGCTGATGGAGACCTGGAAGTACTGGTTTGTGATGCAGGGCTTCCATTTCCATCAGCCGTTCTACGTGCTGGTGTTCACCTGTGCCATAGCCAATCTGGCTACCAGCCTTCCTTCCACTCCTGGTTACCTGGGCACCTTCGAGGTGGCGAGTATCGAGAGCCTCGTCCCGTTTGGGGTGCCGAGGCACACAGCCACCAGCTTCACGCTGGCGCTTCATGCCGCACTGTGGTTACCCATCACCGTCCTGGGTGCGTATTACGCCTGGAGGGAGAGCATCAGTTGGCGCGAGATGGAGTCGCTTCGGCTCTCGGAGGGCGGGCCGTCGTCAGCGCTGCCGACCGTGCGTGAGGACGTCGCGCCGTGAAAACCGGCGTGCTGGGTGGCGGCCTGACCGGACTGACGGCCGCGTATGAGCTTGCCAAGAGGGGACATGAGGTCCTGCTCTTGGAGA
>JBAVWD010000029.1:0-1586 GCA_049697655.1 Anaerolineae bacterium
AGGACCTGGATCCTGACGGCGGGGGCGGCCAGTGCCGCAACGGCATCCGATAGTCCGAAGAGAGGGCCCAGAACCACCCACAGAAGCGGCGTGAAGGAAATGAGGGCCAGGGCTAAGGTGAGCAAGAGTCCGACGGCCAGTACAAAACGACTCACGGTGTGCCAGGAGTCCTTGTCGCTGGTCAAAGCGATGGTGACTTGCTGTAGGCCCATGGTTGGGCCCCAGAAGACGCTTGCCAGGCTGAAGGCTACGGGCCAGGCGGCGAGCGATAGCTCGGCCATCGGTGCCGCCGCTATGCCCGCGCTTGTCAGCGGGCGTATACTTTGGCGCAGCACCGCGGTGATGGCCAGGGGAAGGTAGAAGAACCAGAGGTAGCGAAGGGTGATAGGTTGTGTATCCGCCTGCTTCCTTGACAGGCTGCCCTCAGAAGTGGGGATCGCTGCCCAATGGATGATGCCAGCCTCGACAGCGACGGCCAATACCATGGTGATGGAGCCCAGGATGGCGCCGGGTATGGTGCCGAGAGACTGTCCAACTGCCAGCACAGCAAGGAGTACGAGCAGTCGAATCGCGGTCGCTATGCTGATGATCCTGGTGCGTCCGTCGTTGACGAGTACTCCCTGATAGAGGCGGCGCCAGCCGATGGGAAAAGGCCACCAGACGAGCACTCGCAGTGCAGGGACCGTGGCCTCCGCTATCCTGGGTGGGATGTTCATGAGATCGCAGAGGAGAAGCCGACAGAGCGGGGTATAGAAGAGGAGAAGACCCAGAGCGGTGATGGCCAAGCCGACGAGAACATAGAATCGCCGTATCTTGTGAAAAGCCGCAATGGTCCTGGAAAGGGCGATACTCAACTCCAGAATCATCAAGACGGGGGCTTCGACCACCAGGATGACGCTCAGGGCTATTCCATACGCAGCGAGGGACAGCTCTGGATCCACTCCCCTGGCCAGGAAGGCGTTGACCAGGGGCGCCTCCATAAGCATCAGTGCCCAGCTAGCAGCCAGGGGGAGGTAGAGCAGGGCGATTCCCTTGTAGGTGAGTTTCTGCAATTGCCAGCCTCTCTCGCTGAGACCCTGGTCACCCTGACCGGTCTGTGACAGACCGGCAGATTGTAGCACCGCCGTTGACGTTCCACCATGTGTTTTTTGCAGAGTTGCTGGCAGGCGACGGAGGAGCCGCCGCCGTAGGCCTTCTGCATGTCGGCGGCGTGTCTTGCCAAGACTATGCCACAGGCCTGGTGGCATCTCATTGACCATTTGCGTCAGCTCAGAAGGGTTGCGAGGTCCTACATGGTGTGTGAGGTGTCTTCCTGATAGAATGGCCAGGTAGGGACCTATGAGCCATGGAAGAACTCGACGGATGATAGAATCCCATGGCTTTGGGTACATCGTCATCGATGGCAAGAGGCATACGTCTGACGTCATGGCTAAGGGCAGAAGGCCGCCGAGATCGATTGACTTCGCGTCTCCCGCGCGCTATAATGGTACTGGGGCAGGAGAGGCTTGCATGCGCTTTGGTCCCAGGTTTGGGTCCGCTCTGAAATGGCTAATACCAGGGATGGGGGTCAAGCGCTGGCTGCTGCT
>JBAVWD010000030.1:0-4228 GCA_049697655.1 Anaerolineae bacterium
ACGCCTGCAATAGCCCTCGGCTGCCACACGTAGAAGGCACAAGTCGCCGGGAATACCAGGAGCAGCAGTATCTGAGCATGCCAGTCGTCCCGACTTCCCAGATACCCATCTCTGCTCCCCAGGCTGCCGAAGAGGGCGGGCAGCACGAACAAGTAGACGAGGCCCCAGCCAAGGCCGATGAGCGCCATGGTGCGTCCCCTCAAACCGAGTCTGCCCGCGAGCAGCCGCACCAGTGGATCACCATCATAGATAGCTCGCTCCACTGACTCGGAGGCCTCTGGCTTCTTCGTTCCCTCCAGTCCCATCAATTATGCGACCTCCGCAGTCTCATCTGTGGTCTGGGCCCGTGCCCCGTCGGCGCCCACCTACGCGCCAGCGTTGTCCCGTCTCGACAGCTGGTCAGCGAGGTTGACTTCCATGAGGCCCCTCTTCCCTGAGACGTTCCCAAGATGGGCGTATTAGAGCACAGAAACACCCGTTTATCAAGGCCACGGCACGACCACGCGCCTTGTCGACCTCATTACGGCTCTGCCAGACCACGTCACGCCAGCCGCGAAGCTACAGCTGTTGCACCAGCACGGTGGCTACCATATACTAGTTACAGGAGGTATCTAGAACACCTCATGGCTGACGCATACGACGTGATCGTGGTGGGAGCCGGACATGCCGGATGTGAGGCCGCCCTGGCGGCGGCACGACTAGGCTGCCGCACACTCCTGCTCACCATCAGCCTGGAGCACATCGCTGAGATGCCCTGCAACCCCAGCGTGGGCGGACCAGCGAAAGGCCACCTGACCCGCGAGATCGGCGCTCTGGGTGGGGAACAGGCGCGAAACATCGACCGCACCTTCATTCAGATTCGTCTGCTGAACCAGAGCAAAGGGCCCGCCGTGCACGCCCTGCGAGCCCAGGCAGACCGGCGCCTCTATTCCACCACCATGAGGAAGACGCTGGAGGGTACGCCCAACCTCGACCTGAGGGAAGCAGTGGTAGAGAAGCTGCTGGTCAAGAGCGACACGATCCAGGGCGTGCAGACCAGCGACGGCAGGCGTTTCTCCGCGAAGGCCGTCATCCTGACCACCGGTACCTTCCTCAACGGCCGCCTCACCAGAGGCGAACGCACCTGGCCAGGAGGCCGGGATGGGGAGAAGCCGGCGACAGGCTTGTCCCAGTCCCTCAGAGATCTCGGTCTCCAGGTCGAGCGGCTGAAGACGGACACGCCCCCTCGGGTGGATGCCCGTACCATCGACTTCACCAAGACCAGCGTCCAGCAGGGCAGCGAAGTCCCTCTGTTCTTCAGTTTCTCGTACCCGGCGACAGACCTCGGACCTCCGGAATCGGTGCTTGCACAGCAGGCGCCCAACGACATCTATCCCGTGCCTGCGCAGACGCCGTGGCGACCTCAGTTGCCGTGCTACCTGGTCTACACCAACGCGCGCACCCACGACGTCATCATGTCCAACTTGCACCGTGCCCCTCTGTACGATGGAACCATCGAGGCCGACGGACCGCGCTACTGCCCCAGCATTGAGATCAAGGTACCCATGTTCCCCGAGAAGGCCTCTCACCAACTATTCCTGGAACCCGAGGGCTGGCAGACCAACCAGGTGTACGTCCAGGGAGCATACACCAGCTTGCCCGAGGATGTGCAACTGGCCATGCTGCGCACCATTCCTGCGTTGCGAGAGGTAGAGGTTCTTCGTTACGGCTATGCCGTCGAATATGACTATGTGCCTGCATCCCAGATTTCCGCTGCTCTGGAAGCAAAGCTGGCCCAGGGCCTTTACCACGCGGGGCAGATCAACGGCACATCGGGCTACGAAGAGGCTGCCGCTCAGGGTCTTATAGCTGGCATCAACGCCGCTCGCAAGGTGCGCGGTGAGCCGCCCGTCATCCTGGGACGCGATGAGGCCTACATCGGCGTCCTCATCGATGACCTGGTTACCAAGGACATCCACGAGCCTTACCGGATGATGACCTCGCGCGCGGAGTACCGGCTTCTACTGCGACAGGACAATGCCGATCTCAGACTATCGCCTCTCGGCTACGATATCGGCCTCGTGGACGGGCAACGGCACGAAGCTGTGGAACGTAAGCGCAGGGCCATAGAGTCCGGACTGGCCCGCCTAGGCGAGACCTGGCTCCGTCCGACAGAAGAGGTCAATCGACAACTCGCAGCGTGGGGCCTCCCGCCTCTGCGCGACGGCGTCAACGCCCTACAGTTCCTGCGCCGTCCCGAGATCACCTACGCCATGCTGGAGGCGCTGGCCCCCGGCCGAGACTCTTTGCCGAACGAGGCTGCGCAACTGGTGGCGGTGGAGGCCAAGTACGCGGGCTATATCGAGAAGCAGCATCAACAAGTGGAAAGAATGAGACGTCTGGAGAAGCGCCGCATACCCGACTCCTTCGACTATAACAGCGTCGTTGGCATCAAAACGGAGGCCCGAGAGAAGCTGGGCCGCTTCCGGCCTGCAACCGTGGGCCAGGCCTCGCGTATTAGCGGCGTCAACCCCGCTGACATCTCTATCCTTCTTGTGTACCTGACCCGCTCGTTTGGCCGGTAGGGGCCACACCAGCCAGCACCCCCGGTCTCTCCCCAGCCCACACCGACTTGAGCTACCATCGATTCTGCTGCCTTCGATTGCCTCTGTGCCCTCCGGTCTGCGACCTTGCCACTCGTTGCCTCCGTACTGCCCCTGATCGGTCCCACCGACCCGTGCGGCAGCGTCCCGTGACTCACCCATCGTCGGAAAACACCGATGCACAGACACGTAAAGAGGGTGGAGGCAGACATCTGCCTCCACCCTCAGTGTTCGTGGGCTGCAAGACCCTTCTCAGATGACTAGCGAAGATTCTAAGCTGAAGCCGCCTTCTTGGGCTTGTAGATGCGCACCCAGGCCAGCAGCCAGAGGGCACCCAGCCCGAAGATGGTTACCAACATACTGAAGAACGCTCCCAGCACGGGGATGCTCCTCACCAGCGTGAATATGGCCAGCCCTATGAGCAGCGGTATCAGGCCCATCGCTTTTTCCACCCACGCTGGGGCGGGCCGCTTTAGGATGAGCCAGCCCACGAGGTAGCAGAAAACCACCTTGGTGACGTAGACGGCCACCGTCCAGAACCCCACCATCAGGACGCTCTCCAAGACCATCATGATGGCGGTGATGGGCACCACCAGCCCACCGAGTGTTGCCAGGCCGACGACGATATCTAGGATGATCATCACCATGAACAAGGCAGGCACAGCCACGAAGAACGCCACCAGCGCCGCAACGCCCCACCCCAGGCAATGGACTGGCTTCTCCTTCCAGTGCCGCGCCGCCTCCTTCAACCACTTAGGCGCGAGCCACAGCAACAATACTCCGATGATGAGCAGTGTCACGAAGTTCCGCACCATGCCCACGATCCAACGGACGAACCAACCCACTATAGCCGCAAAGGTTAGCGCGCCAGCGGGGACCTCCGGCACCTCGACCTCTGGTGCTTCAACCTCCTCGGGCACCGGCGTCTGGTAGACGACGGACCCGCCCACAGCCTCCTCGGGGATCTGTGCCGTCACCGGGCTGGTGTAGGTCAGCTCACCATCTATCTGGGCATCCTCCTTGATGGCCAGCCCGGGACCGATGATGAGCTCGGGCATGTAGGGGCTCGACATACGCATGAACATGCTCCATTGCTCGAACTGGGGGTCCGGCTCGCCGACTTCCACCTCGACGTCCCCCACCACGTGGCCCGAGACCTCCAAACCCGCGACCGCGGCCTTGACGTCTCCAGCGATGTCACCGCCGAGCAGTGCCTGATAACCCGCCACGAACACGTCACTCGCTATGGCACTGCCAGGGTCGGCCCCGAACCCGAACCCAGCCGCAAACAAGTCGTCACCCACCTCGCCGCTGGGGCCGAGCTTCAAGTCGCTGCCCGCGAAACGCACATCATCGGCCACGGTGCCGTTGATGTACACTTTTCCACCCGCGGCCCACAGATCGCCATCGATGGTACCGTTGAGGATTATGTCGCCACCCGCAGCTATCAGATCGCCGTGAACTGTCCCGTTGACGGTGATGGAACTCGCGAACAAATACAGGTCATCGTCAACGTCCTCATCGATGACAATCACGTCCTTGGTTCTGATATCGGCCGCCAGCACAGGTGCTGCCAGAACCATGGAGGCCAACGCCACCACACCAAGTACGAACAGGATCCTACTCTTGCGGTCTCGCATTTTCTC
>JBAVWD010000031.1:0-9629 GCA_049697655.1 Anaerolineae bacterium
ATACTGGGGGCCCGCGCCCATGGGAGGCTGTTTTGGCAAGACCGCCATCCTCGATCTCAAGGTGGAACCGCAGACCGAGTGCCTGGAGATCACGGTCAATAACTGCAACGGTGGCATATTGGAGGTCAGCAACGCCTGTGCTGAGATGCTGGTCCTGAATCAGATCACCGTCCATCCTGGTGAGCGCCACGTTGGTCTCGACCTGGACAGACAGAACGACGAGTACGTTTTCAAGTCTTCGGGCAGCAACTTCTCGGAGTACGTACCCTCAGAGGACGAGTTCGTGGAAATCCGAGGGATGCTAGGCGCGCAAGAGGTGAAGATCTCCTTCCTCAAGACCAAGGAGTTGTGCTAGAAAGCGGAGCACATAGCCGCCCGCGTTACCTGGTGAAGCGGTGACCGCAGTTGACGACCGCCGCACCCCCGCGCGGCGCGCCCAGCCACATGTCCCTGAGAACCAGACGCCCGTCCTCGTCGATGAACCAGGACCCACCACCGTCCAAGTCCTCAGGGACATAGTTGCCTTCTGCGCCCGCGAGGTCAAGGGTGCCCTGGTTGAGGTCGAACGTATATGTTCCCCAGTAGTCTTTGTATACCTCGAAGGGATGCCAGGTTACGCTGAACTTCCCATTGGCGCCGAAGGAGAGCTCCCCGATGCGCTCTTCGGGAATCACCTCCTCGTCGGTCTCACAGGCGAATTGGGCCTCCTCATGCCAAATGCCGAAGAGAGGGTTGGCCTCTGGCGTATAGACGTGCACGTCGGCCGACACCAGACGCCTCCCGTTCTCCACATCAGCGGTAACCGTGAACACCTCCCCGCTCGGCGTCCCCGGATCCACGGCGAAGACGCCTGTCTTCGGGTCGATGGTGGCGCCATCGGTGGGTGACACCGACCAGGTGGCACACGCGTCCACCGGTTCAAAGACGTAGCAGCATTCCACCACGCCAGGGGAGAACTCCCACGTCTCCCCTGGCTGCATCGCCAGGGTGTCCCCCATGACCAGACTCAGACGGTTCAGAGTGTCCTCGTCAAGGCCCCTACGGCAGTCCCCACCGAGGCCAAAGGGAAGCCAGTTCCAACTGCATGTGGGAACACAGGCGACCGTAACCGCCAAGATCCCCAGTGCCACCAGCAGAATCAACGTGCGTCTCCCTGCCACAGCCACCTCCAGGCATCAATAACGGCGACGTCTTGTCCACGCCTCGATACCGCTCCAACAAGCCCAGCGACTGAGGATTATAGCACGGACACCAGGACATTTCGAGCGCCGACTGGGCCACCGAACGCTCTACGATGCCCAGGCAGGCATGCGCGTCGAGCGGAACAGTGCCGGCCCCTCGATTCCCAAGGCCGCAACAAAAGCGGCCCCTTCCCATGAGAGCGGGAAGGGGCCGCAGGTCAGGTAGACCTCGTATGACTACCTAATGACTCTTGTCCGAATTGCCACCCTGCTGCGTACGTGTGGTCTGAGGCTCACCATTGGAGGTTGGTGACTGCTCCCCGTAAGGCCCAGGAGTCCCCTCCTGGCGATACTGGTACTCCTCTTGTGCCCGCTCCGGATCGGTATCCGGCGGAGTGGTCTCGTCTGGTTGTGGAGTGTCCGTTGGCTCCAAGGTCGGTGTCGACGTGGCATCCCCATGGGGGCCGGCTGTGCCCTCGTAGCGATGCTGCTCCTCTTGCCGCACCTGTTCCTGCTGCGGGACAGGTGTGGCCTCGCCCTGGGGTCCCTGCGTGCCTTGCGACCGCTGCTGGTTCTGCTCCTGTGTCTGCTGCCCCGCGCCCGAAGGCGGCGGTGAGGCCTCTCCGTGAGGACCAGGCGTGCCCTCGTATCTATGTTGGTACTGGTAATCCAGGTACATGGGATCGTTTTCGGCCCTCTGCCGGGTACGCTCCATCACCTGGCTCGCCTCTCGGAGCCTGGTCTGGGTCGCTGCACTGGAACCCGTGGCAGCACCTTCCAGCACCTGCTGATGAAGGCGTGTCCTCTCCATCACCCGCTCCAGCAGGGCAGGTACCTCCTCTGGCCGAGCCTTGGCGATCTCCACCATGGCCTGCTCCATCTGCCGCGTCATACGCGCCACTACAGCGCCGGGTACGTCTTCACCCTGTTGCGCAAGCCGAGCCATCTCCTGAACTCGCAGGGCCACGAAGGCCATCTCCAGCTCTGCCCTGTCAGCCGGATCGGGAGTCAGGGCGAGTTTCACGTCCTCAGAAAGCAACTTCACCGGGTATAGGAAATCACCGGGCAGGGTATCGGCGGCAAGCACCACGCCGCCTCCCATGCCCGCCACGGCCACGGCCACGGCCAGAACCGCGGCCAGCGCCTTATAGGCTAGCACGAAATTCATCTTGCGTCTCCTTCTGATATGTCCAGTTTCTGTAGTGTAGAGAGGGCGGAAAGCCTGGCGAGCACGAAGCTCAGCGGCCTCAGCGAGTACCCTTGCCCGGGCCGGTCTCAACCCGGCAGGAGGTGAAGAAACCTCGGCGTACAGTTCTTTCAGCCTCTTCTCCAGATCATCGTGCACTTCTCTGCTCACCATTCCTCTCCCCCCAGGATACGCCGCAGCGACGCCAGCGCTCGATGTTGCAGCGCCTCCACGGCCCCTGTAGACCTGTCCATGATATGTCCTGCCTCTGCCGCGCCAAGTCCCTCGCCGTAGCGGAGGGCAAGCACCTCCTGCTGCTCTGGGGTCAACCGACGAATCGCCGCCCGCAAACGCTCACCTTCCGCCGCGCCCTCCGCAACAGCTATAGGGTCACCGCCACCTCCCGGGAGCGACGCGACCAGTGGCTCTTCCGGTTCCCGTGGGAGGCGCCGGTAGTGATCAACTACCAGGTTGTGGGCTATTCGATACAGCCATGAGCTGAAGGAAACGCGCCAGGCCTGCTCACCGCGAATGGACCGCAGGACCCGCAGGAATAGTTCGCTAGTTAGATCCTCAGCCAGAGCAGCATTGCCCACCCGCCGATATATGTACGTGTACATCTTGGGCGCGTATCGGTCGTACAACTCAGCCAACGCCTCCGGCTCGTACCCCTTGGCGCGCTCGAGCAGCGGCCCCTCATCTGTCACGTGACTAGTCAGCCCTCTCTCACCATATAAGACGCAAGAATCGCGAAAACCTTACGCCCAGTTTCAACCCAGACTGGCTCTGTCGCGTTGGCCCGCTCAGCCAGTCGGTACCCTAGAGTGGTTAATGTCCCTTGATCTGCCTAGCCGCCCAAGCCCCTCCCGGCCATCCTCGCCGAGAGCTCAAGCCTGGAGAACTCCCAGGGACAAGAACGGGGAGCATCGTCTGCTCCCCAACAGTGAGCGAACCCCCTCTGCCTAACACAGCTGGCGCGTCTTTACAGCCCCAGCACCAAGCCTGGAGGCCTGCGACGCTAGTCCACGATGATCTCCTCCAGAGTCCGCTTCGGCACATGGTGGACGCCTTCCTCGTCTCGCCAGTATCTCACATCTCCACCCGGCTTCAGCACCTCGAGCACCACGTTCTCCTTGGGCTTGCCCAGGGCCAGGACGAACAATACCTCATATCGGTCGGCTATGTCCAGATCTTCACGGAGCTTGTCTCTGTTGATGGCGGCGAGAATGCAGCCACCGAGGCCCTTCTCTCTGGCGCCCAGCAGGATGTTCTGAGCGGCGATGCCCTGGTCGAAGGTAAAGGACTTCCTTATCTCCGTGTCGCCCAGAACCATGATGTAGGCCGACGGTCTCTCTCCCTCAGGTGGCCCGACCCAGTCCTTGAGGTAAGCAGCCCAGGTAAGGTGAGGAAAGATGAGGGAGTTCTTCTTAGCTTCCCACGAGAGCAGGTACTTCAGCGGTTGGGCATTGTGCCCCGAAGCGGCAAGCCTGGCCAGATCCACGAGCTCTCTCAGTGTCTCCTCGTCTAGGGCATGGTCCTCGTAAAATCGCCGATAACTCCTGCACGTCCGCACCAACTCCTTGAGCATCCCGGCCTCCTCGATCATCGGTTTGCGCGAGCGGAACCACCATGGATTCGGCATCATGTTAAGCCAAGTGCTGTGCTTGGTCAAACCGCGAAGCGCCTCGGCCCTTGCAGTTGCGGTCACGGCTGTAAGAGCCGTTGGCCGGGTGTGTCGGTCTGTACGCCACGCGATCAAGAATGGGAGGCGACCAGCACAGCTGCCACCGGTGGCAACAGCCAGAACAGGCGCTCCCTCACTCAGTAGTCGCTGGCACAGCGCTTTGCAGTGCCGGACGGTGCATGGTACGATCGCTATGGCCATTCTGCGGACAGAGTATCGACGCGACCCCCACCGACGGCGCAGCACCGTCCCTGGCCGGACGGCCAGGCACGGAGATCTTGCCCTGACCAGGGCCGAGCCATGACTAGGCACTGTTTTGTCATCTGCGGTCAGCACATCACTCGTTAGCTAGGACAATATGTACTCCCAAGCCTCGATCACGGACAACATACTGGAGTCAGTCTGGAGTCAGTTCAGCGATCAGTTGCGTTCCTTTATCCGCTCTCGCGTAGCCGACGAGCAGACTGCGGAGGACATCCTACAGGACGTCTTTCTCCGCATCCATGCCAACATAGGCACGCTGAAGGACCTCAGCAAACTCCAAGGTTGGATCTACCAGATCACCCGCAACGCCATCATTGACCACTACCGGACTCAGCGGCCGACCAGCGAGTTGCCCGAGGACTTGGTGTCTGGGGAGGACGCCTACGAAGAGGACCTCATCGCTAGCCTGGCGGCCGACGTACGGGAGATGGCCGAGGCCCTGCCCGAGCCCTACCGAGAAGCATTCATGCTCACCGCGTACGAAGGCCTCAGTCAGAAAGAGCTGGCAGAGCGGATCGGCCTCTCCTATACGGGCGCCAAGTCAAGGGTTCAGCGGGCACGGCAGAAGGTCAGGGACATGCTAATGACCTGCTGCCACTTCGAGTTTGACCGTCGGGGCATGGTCATAGACTACCACCAGCCCCACTGTTGTTGCTGCGCCCTGCGGCAAGAATCCAACTGATCTCCGCGCGCCCGACCCCTCTCCCCTGGCTTTCTACACCAGGTGACCGCCATCCTGCGTCTTTTTCGCCGGACCTTCGTCTATCAGGCTGAGACAGATCAAGGAGGTAAGAGCGATGAGTTTCATCCTGAGTCTGACCATCGACACGCTGATGAAGGTCTGGCACACCCTGTTGGGAAACTGGCCCTATCTGGTGGTGAGCGCCCTCGTCGCGGCGCTGCTGACCGTCTACATGGACTTGGACCGCATTTCCACCTTCCTGAGACGATACCGCCGGGCCGGCGTGGTAGCAGCCACTGCGGCTGCTGTCGGAACGCCTCTCTGTTCGTGCGGGACCATGGCTGTCATCCTGGGCATGATGGCCGGGATGATGCCCTGGGCACCTATCGTAGCCTTCCTGGTGTCCTCACCCCTTACGTCTCCGCAAGAGCTGATCTACAGTGCCGGACTGTTCGGCTGGCCCTTTGCACTCACCTTCTTCGCGGCGTCCATCGTGCTTGGGCTGGCCGGCGGCCTGATGGCCTCACTCATCGAGAGCCGCGGCTTGCTCGCCAACCAGGCACGCTTTGTTATGGAGTGCTGTGCTAAGGCCACTAACAGAGCGGCTTCCAAGGGTGGTCCCCTTGCGGTCTTGACAGCGACCTTCCACGCTGGGCGACGTCTGCTCGTTCTGTTTGTGGTGTTCGCCTTCGTCGGATACTTCCTGAATGGGCTGATCCCAGCGCACTGGGTACCAGCCCTCTTCGGCGGTGGAAAGGTGTACAGTGTGCCCCTCGCAGCCACGCTGGCGCTGCCCTTCTACATCAACACCGAGGCTTCCCTGCCTCTGGTCCGCGCTTTGCTCGATGGCGGGATGAGCCAGGGTGCGGCACTCGCGTTCCTCATTACCGGCGCAGGCACTTCCTTTGGCGCCCTGGCCGGCGCGCTGACCGTGGCTCGCTGGCGGGTGGTAGGCCTGGTGGTCGCCACGCTGTGGGTCGGCGCGATATGTTTCGGTTTCGCCTACGATGGCCTGCTGGCAGCGGGGCTCCCGTAGTCTTGTGTGACCCTGGCCAAGAACGAAGGATGTCCTGGCGGTAGGGGCGACCCGGCGGGTCGCCCCTACGAGGCCGGTTGAGATGCGGTGCAAGCTGTCAGCCTATAGTAGGGCGGGCCGAATCTACGCCACTTGGCAAGACACCGACATTTGAGGCGGTCAAGTCTCGGACTCCTCAGGAGCCCCGGCCAGGCGCAGCACCCTGAACAGCCAGGGCGCGCCTAGAGTGCCCCACACTCCCAACAATACGAAGTAGGAGAAGCGAAAGGCCAGAGATGGCCATGAGCCTTCCTCGAGAGGCACGACCTCCAGTGCCACATAGAGCGGCACCACCACGGCCGCGCCCACGACAAAGCGCAGGACGCGCTGCCACATGGGACCGGCAGGGCTAAAAGGTACGTACCGGCGCGACAGGGCAAACCCCACACCCGCCCCTGCCAGTGTTCCCATGGCGGTGGCCACGCTCTTGCCGGGGGACGACACAAAGAGGACCAGGGGCACGCCGGCCGCCAACAGTATCTGCCAGTGTAGCTCTAGCTCCGCCAGCCGCCGCTCCAGGCCCCCCTGGACAGCCAGGTACAGGGCCAACGACAGACCTCCAATGGCCCAACCGGCGACAATGTCTTGAGGGAAGTGCACCCCCAGATAGACACGAGAGAAGCCGATGAACACGGCCATCAAGACCACCAGAACCCACAGCCATCGTCTGCGTGCCCAGGCCGCGATGGCCCCCCAGAACACCACAACGAACTGCGCATGGCCACTGGGTAGCCCATAGCCCTCGAACCAGGCAAGCTGCAAACTGGGGTCGAAATCGCTGGGGCGTGGTTGGTGGAACAGGTCCTTCAGCACAGTGTTGAGTTGGCTCGACAGGAGAAGGAAGATGCCTACTCTTGCGCCCAGGCGCACGTCCACGCACCACAACAGCAAGGGCAGCATGAGCACGTAGAATTGGGGCTGGCCCAGAAAGGAAAAGGCACCAAAGAACAGGTGCAGGGCAGGATGAATCTGCTGCATAGCAGCGATGAAATCGAGACTCCAACTGGTGAGAGGGTCCACGTGATCCCTTCTCTGATTGGGGAGAGGGAGCGGTGATCTGGGGTGCAGGCCCAGCTTCGGACGGGACTATACTACATGGTGATTACGTAGACAATATCCAACTGGCCTCCCACTCGCACTCAAGGCTGCCCAGGGGCCAATGTCGACAACGTCTCAACACCGGTGGTATAATACCGCTCAGCCATCCCTGGAAACGACGAACCAGTCCCTGAAGCCTCGGGCCAACTGGGCCAATTGGTGAATGATCGTGAGCCAAGGGCGATGAACGAGTAACTGGCGGCGATCACGTCCGCTCTTATTGTCTTCTGGAGGTCTTACCATGCAGCCATTCGAGAAACTCGGCGCGTTTTACCTCGGCAAGGAATACGACCTGGCCAAGGGCCAAATCCTCGATAGCCTGGTGATGTACGATGCCCGGGACCTGACCACCCACGCAGTGTGCGTGGGCATGACCGGCTCAGGGAAGACCGGGTTGTGCATCGATCTGCTGGAGGAGGCCGCCATCGACAGCGTCCCCGCCATCCTCATCGATCCCAAGGGCGACCTCACCAACATGCTGCTCACCTTCCCCGAGTTGCGTCCGGAGGACTTCGAGCCCTGGGTCAATGTAGACGACGCCAGGCGCAAGGAGATGAGCGTCGAGGAGTATGCCAAGTCCACCGCCGAGACCTGGAAGAAGGGCCTCGCCGACTGGGGGGAGGGACCAGAGCGTATCCGCATGCTGAAGGAAAGCGCGGATTTCTCCATCTATACCCCTGGCTCTGACGCCGGCCTGCCGGTTTCCATCCTGGCTTCCCTCGCAGCTCCCCACTTAAGTTGGGACGAAGAGCAGGAACTGCTCCGCGAGCAGATCCAGGGCACCGTCAGCGCCCTGCTGGGCCTGGCGGGGGTCGAGGCCGATCCGATACAGAGCCGTGAGCACATCCTCCTCTCCAACATCTTCGAGCACTTCTGGCGTCGGGGAGAGGACCTGGACCTCACGCGGCTGATAACCGCCATCCAGTCACCCCCGGTGCGACAGATAGGGGTCTTCGACGTAGATACCTTCTTCCCCGAGAAGGAGCGCTTTGGCCTGGCTATGTCGCTGAACAACATCATCGCCGCCCCTGGGTTCCAGTCCTGGCTTGATGGAGAACCTCTGGACCCTTCGAGCCTTCTCTACACTCCTGAAGGCAAGCCGAGACACAGCATCTTCTATATCGCCCACCTCAGTGACGCGGAGCGAATGTTCTTCGTGACCCTGCTGCTGGAGCAGGTGGTGACCTGGGTTCGCCAGCAGTCCGGGACCACCAGCCTGCGAGCCCTGCTCTATTTCGATGAGGTCTTCGGCTTCTTCCCTCCGGTGGCAGAGCCGCCATCGAAGCGCCCTCTGCTGACCCTGCTCAAGCAGGCGCGCGCCGTCGGATTTGGAGTGGTGCTCACCACACAGAACCCGGTGGATCTCGACTACAAGGGCCTGACCAACGCCGGCACCTGGTTCATCGGCACACTCCAGACAGAGCGCGACAAGATGCGCGTGCTCGACGGGCTGGAGTCGGCCAGCGCGGAGGCCGGCGGCGCCCCCAAGCGCAAGGAACTGGACCGCATCATCTCCGCGCTCCGTTCGCGCGTCTTTCTCCTCCACAATGTCCACCAAGATCGCCCGGTTATCTTCCAGACACGATGGGCCATGAGCTACCTGCGCGGCCCCCTCACCCGGACCCAGGTGCGCGATCTGATGGCAAACAGGAGAAAGGCAGCCGTGCCCGCCGTCTCCGAAGCGGGTGGCCGCCCTTCAGTACGTGAGGGTGCAGCGGCCGCCCCGGCGGACACCAAAGTGCTTGAAGGTTACAGCAGCTCCCCACCTTCGGTATCCCCGGACATGTCTCAGGTCTTCCTGCCCCTGCGTCTCCGCGAGAAAGACGCCGTCTCTGCGCTGAGTAAAGAGCTTGGCCAAGCGGTGGAGGCGACCGAGACCACCGTCGTTTACGAACCCCATCTGCTGGCGCTGGGCGCAGTAAGCTTCGTTGATCGGAAGCGCAACGTGGACCAGCAAGAGGCCGTGGGCCTCCTGGTGCGACCAGGGGATCTAGGAGCGACCTCCGCCTGGGAAGAGGCGGTGGCGGTTGAACTGGACGCCAGGGACCTGGATAACGAGCCAGAGGCCCTGTTCGGTACAGTCCCTTCACAACTCAGCACCGCCTCGAAGCTCAAAGCCCTGGAGAAGGATTTCGGGAACTACCTTTTCGATAGCGAGCAACTCGATCTGTACTACAGCCCGGCGCTGAACCTCTACGGTGAGTCAGGGGAGTCCGAAAAGGACTTCGCGGTGCGGGCGCAGCAGGCCGCTCGCGAACAGCGAGACGCTGAGGTGGACGAACTGCGGAACAAGTACCAGAAGAACCTGGACCGCTTAGAGTAGCGCCTGTCCAGGGAGGAACAAGAACTGGCCGAGGATCGCGCCGACTACGAGGGGCGCAAGAGAGAGGAGTTGCTCTCCGCTGGGGAGACTGTGGTGGGCATGCTAGGCATCTTCGGCAGACGGTCTTCCAGAGGCT
>JBAVWD010000032.1:0-14001 GCA_049697655.1 Anaerolineae bacterium
AACCCCAGGACATCGAATGGGCTGTGGATCAGGACTTGCCCTTCCCAGAAAACGTGTTGATACTACAGAGCCGCCCCGAGACCGTGTGGAGTGAAGTAGAGAGGAAACCGATTATCGATCCCGCGAAGAGCGCACTGGACGCTATCCTGGATGCGGCTATGAAAGGGAAAAAGGTCCAACTATAGATTGGTTGGCGCAAACGAAATGAGAGAAGGGAGCAAGAGAACGTGGCAGACAGGGATCTGCGAGACTTCCTGAAAACGCTCGAGGCCGAAGGAGAACTGAAGAGGATAAAGGCCGAGGTAGACTGGAACCTTGAGCTTTCCCATGTGGCCAAAGTCAATGAAGAGCGAGGCGGGCCAGCCTTGCTCTTCGAAAGCGTCAAAGGTTACAGGACGCCCGTCTTTGTCAGCGCCCTCTCCAGCACCAAACGACTTGCTCTGGCCCTAGATATGCCCACCAACTGGGGTATCAGCCAGATGGCCAGAGAATGGGTCAATCGAACCAAGGAAGGGCTCCCACCCAAATGGGTAGACACGGGACCATGCAAGGAGAATATCGACACTGGTGATGATATTGATCTGTACAAGTTCCCCGTGCCGTGGTTCTACGAGAAGGACGGCGGGCGTTTCATCGGCACCTTCGTCAGCGTGATCACCAAGGACCCGGACAGCGATTGGATTAACGCTGGAACCTATCGCATGCAGCTTCTGGACAAGAAGACCACAGGCATCCAGATCATCAGGGGAAAGGACGCCGACCTGCATCGGCAGAGATACGCGCAGTTAAAGAAGCCGATGCAGATAGCGGCCGTGATAGGCTACGACCCGGTCCTGTTTCTCTGTTCCAGCACGCTCTTCTCCCCCGGTCAGACAGAATACAACTACGTGGGCGCTCTGCGCCGGCTGCCCATGGAGGTGGTCAACGGAGAATACGTGGACCTGCCCGTGCCAGCGCAGGCGGAGATCGTCCTCGAGGGAGACTTGTGGCCCGAGAAGCTCCGGGACGAGGGGCCTTTTGGGGAATACACCGGCTACTACTCTGGCAAAGGCACCGTCCCCAGACACTATATTGACGTGAAGGCTGTCACCTATCGCAACAACCCCATATTCCATTCCACTACAGTGGGCCGACCCGTAACCGATACCCACATGATTCAGGCCATGAACCGCACGGCGACCTTGTGGGGCCAGCTGGAAGTGATGGGTATTCGTGGTATCCAATCGGTTTACATCCCTCCTTCCTCCTGCGGGCGCTTCATGGCCATTGTGTCGGTGAAGCAGATGTACCCCGGCCACTCTTCGCATGTGGGCAATGCCGTTATCGGCACCAGCACAGGGGCCTACGGGGTCAAGATCGTTATCGTCGTGGATCACGACATCCCTGCTGATGATCTGGATAGGGTCTTCTGGGCGTTGAGCACCAGATATGCCCCAGAACGTGCCACAGAGATAATCAAGCGGGGCCGGTCTACGCCTCTGGATCCCTCGTTGCCTATACAATCCAGGGACATCACCTCCAGGATCATAATGGACGCCACCATACCCTATGAATGGACAGAGAAGCCGGAGGTCATCGAGCTGTCGCCAGAGGTGGTCGAGACTGTCAAGAAGAGATGGAAGGAGTACGGCTTCGAGGATTGACCCGTTTCTTCGATTAGCTTGCGGCAGGGAAACCCCCCTGCCGCAGCTACTTATGAGCCTTGAAGGAGGAAACCTTTGGCCAAAAACATAGTCATCGTTGCGACCTTGGATACCAAGGGCGAGGAAGCGAGCTACCTTAAGGAACTGATTGAGAAACGTGGACACAAAGCCATCCTGGTGGACACTAACATGGGCGGAGAGCCCAGCATCAAACCGGACATCAGTGCCGGTGAGGTGGCGAAGGCCGGCGGTGGCAACATACAGGAAATACGTGCTTCCAAGGACAGAGGCAAGCTCACCCCGATAATGATCAAAGGCGCCATAGCCAAGGTCAAAGAGCTGCACGCTGCGGGCAGGGTGGACGGGATCGTCTCTTTCGGTGGTGCCAGTAACACCACCATTGGGACGAGTGTTATGAAGGCCTTCCCCTTCGGGCTGCCTAAGTTCATGCTTTCCAGCACGGCGTCCATGCCCGCCTATGCCGCTCAGTATATCGGCACTTCTGACATCGCTATGATGCACTCGGTGCTGGATATCGCTGGGCTCAACGACCTGGTCAAAGACGCGCTGGACCGAGCCGCGGGGGCCATCTGCGGCATGGTCGAGTCTGGCCCGCCGATTTCCGCGGACGCACTGAAGGGGCGGGAGAAACCCCTGATCGCGGTGACGGAGTTCGGTTTTGCGGAGGGTGCCGGACGGTACAGCATGCAGTACCTTGAGGAAAAAGGCTATGAGCCGATAGCTATCCATGCGCAGGGCATAGGGGACAGGGCCATGGAGGAACTCATCAGCCAGGGCATCTTCGACGGGGTTTTGGATCTGGTTCCCGCAGGTGTCAGCGAAGAGTGGATAGGAGGCAATCGCGCTGCAGGACCGACGAGACTGGAAGCTGCTGGCGCGAGGGGAATCCCTAATATCGTAACTCCTTGTGGCTTTGACATGATTAGCGCTGGACCCCTGGGCAGAAAGGATAAGGGAGACCCTCTCTGGGTCACGAGGAGACTCGCCGAGCGTAAGATGTTTCTGCCTGACGAGTTCCGCCTGCAGATAAGGACGAACGCCGAGGAACTGCGAGAGACTGCCCGGATCGTGGCGCAGAAGTTGAACAAATCGAAGGGGCCTGTAAAGTTTCTGATACCCACCCAAGGCTGGTCTAAGCTCAGCGTGGAAGGCGCTGACCTCCACGAGCCGGATACAGATAAGGTCTTTGTCCAGGAATTGAGGAGGAACCTCAAGCCGGAGATAGAGATCATAGAGCTGGACACCCATCTGAACAGTCCGGAGTTTGCGCGAGCTGCGGTGGACGCTTTGGACGAGATGATGAAGGCCCGATGAGATCGCTAAGGGAGATCTGCATACTGGGAAAGATGGGAATTGATCGCCGCCAGACGGTCAATTCCTGCTTGCGCGGGTTGGTGCAAGCGGCATGAGCAACGTTTCTGAGACGGAATACGGGCCGGGATGGGGCGATGTCGGTCAAGACAGGGTGCTTCTTCGAAGCTCAATATAGACAAACAGCTCGCAGAAGTGGAAGGCCAAAGCCTGTTAAGAGGTGATGTAATGGCAAGAGGAACGGAAGTGAAGAAGGCGATGTGCTTTTTCTGCAAGCCGCGCTGTATAGTCAACGTTCATGTCAAAAACGGACGATTAGTGAAGTTGGATCCCCCACCGATCAAGATGTGCACACGCTGGACAACCGCCGGGGAGTGGATGTACCACCCTGATCGGCTGAAGTTCCCACTAAAGAGGGCCGGCGAGAAAGGCGAAGGGAAGTGGGAACAGATATCCTGGGACCGGGCGCTAGACGAGATCACCGCCAAACTCCAGGATATCAAGGAAAACTACGGCGCCGAGGCCGTTGGAGTCACCGCTGGCACGAGCAGGACCTACGAGGAGCTGAACTCCAGATTCCTCAACCTTTTCGGCAGTCCCAATCAGACCGGTCAGGCGTACATCTGTCACGGCAACTCCGCCGTGGTGGCCACGATGATGTATGGCTGGTGGCCTTATTGGATGTCTACTGAGAAGCTGGAGGCTACTCAGTGCGTGTTACTAGTTGGACGGGAGCCAAAACCGAGCCACCTAACGGTGTGGGAAGGCCTAGTCAAGGCCAAACAGAGGGGCGCCAAATTGATCGTGGTCGACCCCCGTAAGGAATCTGCCGCTTCTGCCGCCGATCTATGGCTCCAGATCAGGCCTGGAACTGACGCTGCCTTGCTGCTATCCATGATGCAGGTGATCATTGAAGAGAAGCTCTACGACAAGGAATTCGTCGAGAACTGGTGTCACGGCTTCGCGCAACTGGCGGAGAGGGTGAAGGAATATACCCCGGAGAAGGTGGCGGACATCACCTGGGTGCCAGCGGAGCAGACTAGAGCAGCGGCCAGGATGTTCGCCACCAATCGTCCCTCCTGCGCCATCGAGGGCATGGGCGTAGCTCACCAACCCAACACGCTACAGGCGTTGCACGCCAAGCACGCCCTTTCTGCTATTGTAGGCAACATGGACGTGCGTGGTGGTGAGGAGCTTCTGGGCCCGGCGCCGTTCATTACAGAGCACGAGATAGAGCTGCCGGATGCCCTTCCGGTGGAGCAAAGACCCAAAATGTTAGGGGCCGACAGGTACAAGCTGTATACCTGGCCCGGCTATGAGCTCATTCAGACTAATGTGGAGCGGGTTTGGGGGAAGCGGTGTGACATGTACGGCTACACCTGTATGGCCAGCTCTCCCGCCCTCTACCGTGCGATCGCGTATGGCACACCCTATCCGGTCAAGGGCCTCATAACCCTGTCCAGCAACCCCATGATCACCATACCCAATGTAAAGCTGGTTTACAAGGCCTTGAAGAAACTTGATCTTTATGTGGTCGTGGATTATTTCCCTACGCCCAGCGCTGAGCTAGCCGATTACCTGCTGCCTGCCGCCTCCTGGTTGGAGAGGAGCTTCCTCTTCAACTACCATAACGCCACTCCGGTCATGAAAGCTGGCGAGGCGGCCCTGCCATCGGTGCTACCAGGGGAGTATGATCGACGCAACGATTTCGAGTTCTGGCGGGGCCTGGGCATGAGGCTAGGGCAGGAAGAGTACTGGCCCTGGGAGACCGTGGAGGAGTACTATGACTACAGGCTGCAACCCATGAGGCTCACCTTCAAGGAGCTAGTGAAGATGGGTGGATGGGCTCCCAAGGACTACAAGCCGAAGAAGTACCTGCAGACAGGTTTCGGAACGCCAACCGGCAAGATTGAACTCTACTCGACTGTGCTAGAGAAGTTGGGGTATGACCCTCTCCCCAGGTATATAGAGCCCCCGGAGAGCCCAATCAGCACTCCCGAAGTGGCCAAGGAGTATCCTCTCATTCTGATCACTGGGGGGCGATTCCTGCCCTTCTTTCACTCGGAGTTGCGCCAGATAGATACATTACGCAAGAGGCACCCGTATCCCGTTATGCAGATGCATCCTGATACTGCCAAGGGGCTTGGCATCGAAGACGGGGACTGGGTATGGATAGAGTCACCCAGAGGCAGGGTGATGCAGAAGTGCAAGCACTATGAGGGCATCGATCCGCGGGTCGTCCATGCCCAGCATGGTTGGTGGTACCCCGAGATGCCCGGAGAGGAGCCGTGGCTTCACGGTGCGTGGATCTCCAACATCAACGTGCTGACCTACGACGATCTCGATCTCTGCGACGAGGCATTGGGCTGCTGGCCTTTGAAAACGCTGCAATGCAAGGTGTATAAGGTCAAGTCATACCAAGTGCCTTTTCCGCCAGTCGTTTGAATCCGCTCGCACCTCCTCGGAGCCTACGCAAGCCCCTTCGCCCGCCTCTTCGGCGAGGGGGTTTGCTCTCCCAAGGCACATGGAATATGTTACAGGAGCGCTGTGCGCATGACAGGTTGAGGTCGAGAAGGGCTGAAGCACGGCGATGGTTCCCTGGCAAGAATGCGATGCGGAAAAGGTGAAGACCGTGAGGCAGGCTCTGCGCGCTGCCGGGCGCGCTGACAACGTCTTCATCCAATCTGGCGCCGCGTAACCTCAACTCTGGTCGAAGAACTGGTCAGGAAGCCAGTCTAGCTGGCCGACACTGAGATTGTGCACATTTACGGCGCGCAAATGGCCATTGTCGCGGTGCTGGAGAAGAACGGCCGGCAGGAGATGCTGGACGTAGGCAAGTACATCGAGGACAAGAACTCTGCCATGTCAGAGCTAGTTTTGGTGGTAGGCGACGATTGGCGTGCAAAGGGCCTGGCACGATTCTGCAGCAGAGCCTAGAGCAGCTAGCCAGGAATCACAACGTGAAGAGGTCTGAAGCGGAAATCCTGGAGCATAAGAGGCGCGCGATACGCCTGTTCACCAAGTTCGACCGCAACGTCGAGACCAGGTTTGAGAACGGCATCTACACAGCATACTACAGGTTCGAAGACCGATGAGCAAGACGATAGTCATAGTTGTGACCCTGGATACAAAGAGTGAGGAAACTCTGTACCTCAAGGGGAGAATCGAGGAGGCTGGCCTTGAGACCGTCGTGGTCGACGCCGGCGTCCTGGGTGAGGGGCCCTTTCCTGCCGACATCCCAAGCGAACAGGTTGCCCAGTTGGGCGGGTCGACTCTAGCTGAGCTTCGTGCTTCGAAGGACGAAGACAAGGCCATGGAGGCGATGGCTAGAGGAGCCACTCGGGCCGTGCAGGACCTCTACCGGCAAGGCAGGCTGGACGGCATAATCGGTTTAGGCGGTTCCATGGGCACATCCCTGGGCACCCATGTGATGCGTTCCCTGCCCTTCGGCCTACCCAAGGTGATGGTCTCCACCATGGCTTCTCGTGACATAAGCCCCTGGATAGGCCACAAGGACATCGTGATGCTGCCCTCTGTGGCCGATCTTTCGGGCCTCAACAGGATGACCAAGCGGACGCTCAGCAACGCCGCGGGAGCCATTGCCGGCATGGTCCAGGCTGATGCCGCTGTCGGCGACGGCGAAAGACCCATCGTCGGGATTGGAACCCTGGGTGCTACAGAAGCCTGCGCCAGGCATGCGCGCCCCCTTCTCGAGAGCATGGGGTACGAGACCATTGTGTTCCACACGGTAGGCTCTGGTGGCAGGGCTCTCGAAGAACTCATAGAAGAAGGCCTCGCCAGCGGGGTCTTGGAGATCTCGATCCAGGAGGTCTTCGGCAATCTACTTGGGAGTCCCTATGATGCCGGGCCGGGCAGATTTGAGAACGCAGGCAGGATGGGCATACCTCAGGTGGTTCTTCCCGGCAATGCCGATTTCATAGCCTGGAGCCCGCCTGGGGCCCTTCCGAGCAGGTACAGGGGCCGGCACCTGCACATGCATAACCATGCGATCACTCTGGTCCGAAGCAATAGGGAGGAGATGCAGATCATCGCCCGGACCCTGGCGGAGAAGCTGAACAAGGGAAAGGGCCCCACGGCCGTACTGGTTCCCACAGGGGGTTTCTCCGACTACAGCAGAGAGGGCATGTTCTTCTACGAGCCCGAAACCGACCGAGTCTTCGCTGAGACGCTACGCGAGGCGATCGATCCTCGAATCGAGGTGATCGAGGTTCCATCTGACATCAACTCCCCCGCCTGTGCTGAAGCGATGGTGGAGGCCTTTCGGAGTCTGCAGGCGTGACAAAGAAGATTCTGGTTCTGGGCACCCTAGACACAAAGGGTGCGGAGATTGCCTTTCTTAAGCGGTCCATCGAACTCAGCGGCTGTCGCGCCACGGTCATGGATGTCGGCATCCTCGGCCAACCAGCAACGCAAGCCGACATAACCCGCGAGGACGTCGCCCGAGCTGCGGGCCAGACGTTGGAGCAGATCAGGGCGCTGCCGAATCGGAAGCGAATCATTGGGGCTATGATCCAGGCAGCCATCGAAAAGGCGAAGCTCCTTCAGGGCTCTTCCGGTTTCGATGGAGTAGTCGGCGTCGGGGGTGGAACAGGGATGCACATCTGCACAGCCATCATGCGCTCGTTGCCCATAGGACTCCCCAAGCTGATGGTCTCCAGCATGGCGTCCATGGATGTAAGCGAATTCGTGGGCGCCAAAGACATCACGATGATGACCTCCGTGGCCGATCTGGCGAGTCTGAACATCGTTACCAGCACCGTCCTGGCCCAGGCCGCGGGAGCCATCTGTGGCATGGCTGGGGCGAGTGTGCCGTCATCGGAGCCGAGAACTGCTATAGCTATGACCTCCTTCGGCATCACTACTCAGTGTGCCGACAACGTGGATCGGTGCCTGAGGGAAATGGGCCACGAACTCGTCGTGTTTCACGCGGTGGGCAGCGGCGGCATGGCCATGGAGGAGCTGATAGATCAAGGCCTCTTTGCAGGGGTCTTGGACTTGACGACCCACGAATTCATCGATCAGGTAGCCGGAGGTCACTACGGAGGCGTCGGAGACGAGCGCCTTGAGACAGCAGGCAGGAAGGGCATTCCTCAGGTAGTCGGTCCTGGAGGCCTGGACTGCGTGGCCATCTTCGCGCCAGAAGGTGTACCTGCCAAGTTTGCCGGGCGAAGGACCTACTATCATGACTTCCGCGTCTGCGTCAGAAGCACCGCCGCGGAGCTAGCGGTTGTGGCTCAGATACTGGCCGACAAGTTGAATGAAGCGGCCGGCCCGGTCAAGTTCCTGGTCCCCCTGCGCGGATGGTCCTCTGCGAGCAGACACTGTGAGCCTCTCTTCGATCCTGAGGCCGATCGAGCCTTCGTGGACGCACTGAAACGGTCTCTCAAACCGGACATTGAGATCAGGGAGATCGATGCTCACATTGACGACTTGGAGTATGCGCAAGCCGCAGTGTCCAATCTCCACCAGATGATGACAAGCTCGTCGCGATAGGAGCCATTCCCGTGCCGGGATGGTTGGAGGGTTCAAATGGCCCGAGCCATAGTAGTCATCGGCACACTTGACACCAAGGGAGAAGAGGTCGAATACCTCAGCCAGCGGATAGAAGCCCGAGGCCATCGGACCATGGTGGTCGATGTGGGGGTTCTGGATGAGCCCTTGACTCCCGCGGACATCACCCGAGAGGCCATAGCGAAACGGGGCGGTTTCAGCCTCGAGGAGATCGTCGCCTTGGGCGACCGCAGAGAGGCCGTGCGCGTGATGACGCTTGGCGCCAGCCGAATAGTCGAGGAATTGCACTTGGCAGGTCAGCTGAGCGGAGCCGTTGCCCTGGGCGGGGGCACAGGTACACATATCGGCACGGGTGTGCTCAGGGCGCTGCCGCTGGGCGTCCCGAAGCTTATGGTCTCTACCGTGGCTTCGAGGGACATGAGCGAGACGATAGGCACCAAGGACATCGCCATGATGCACTCAGTGATCGACATGGTGGGCCTCAACGCGGTGAGCAAGAAGATACTCGACAACGCCGCCGGCGCGATAGTCGGCATGGCCGAAGGGGACCTTGGTCTGACGGCCACCAGACCCCTCATCGGCGTCACGTCCTTCGGATTCTGCACGGCTGGGGCCATGCACGTCCGCTCCTGCCTGGAAAGCCACGGCTACGAGATGGTCGCTTTCCATGCCAACGGGACAGGAGGCATGGCTATGGAAGACCTAGTGGAGCAAGGGCTGCTGGCCGGTGTTATCGATTTCGCCACCCACGAGTTCGCTGACCACCTGCATAACGGCTACTGCGGGAATATCGGCCCGGGCAGGCTGGAATCTGCCGGCAGGAAGGGAATCCCCCAGGTAGTCGTGCCCGGCGGTCTGGACTGCATAGTCCTCGAGTTTGATTCGCCCGAGACCATGCCTGCACGGTTCAAAGGCCGGAAGGTCTTCTGGTACGATTTCCGATCTGGAGTCAGGACCAGCGCAGAGGAGCTCCTCATCCTGGCCCAGACGATCGCCGGGAAGCTGAATAGGGCCACGGGACCGGTGGAGGTGCTAATCCCCCTGAAAGGCTGGTCCGAGGCCGACGGCGTGGATGGCCCCCTGTACGAGCCTGAGACCAACCAGGTTTTCATTGACGAGTTGGGAGCCCTCTTGCGACAGGACATCCCCATCGTAGAGGTTGATGCTCACATCAACGACCCTGTCTTCGCGGAGGCAGCAGTCTCCGCGCTGGATGCACTTATGTCAACAGCCAGCCGCGCTGCAGCACCGTAGGATCAAAGTCAGGACCTTCGTCATGGCGCTCCAAAGAAGACGGCACAGCCATAAGGGTCAGAGAACCAGGCGCGGAAAAGCTCGATCGCAGCTCTGGGCCAACCCAATTCCTCCCTCAATCGACAGCCGAACTCGCAGAACTCTCTGAGATCACTGGGCGGGAACCAGCCACCGATTCGACATCCAGCCCGATCTTCTATCGAGATGGGCTGGGCCTCCCGCTGCCCGCTCGTAGGTGTGGCCGGGCACAAACCCGAGGCCTGAGAGCACGCCTGACACCCTTGTGGAGCCCCGATACTACATCCCCGTTTGCCAGTGCCAAGGCAATCGTAGGCGACTGCTGCCTCTCCGAGCATGGCGATGAAGACGGCATGTCCTGGACCGGCTCTCTCCGCGCTGATTGTCTGCTCTGTGGGCTGCTCTCGATCCCGGGCGGCGGGGCGACTGCCGGTTCTCATAGCTGCTAGCCACCCCATGGGGCAAGGTGGAAGGTCCTGAGGAACTCCATCCGGGCCGATCCAGAGTGCTGTGAGGACGCTGGCCCGGCCAACCACACGCATATGGTGGGTTGACTCAGTTTTTCTGCTCGAACAAATCCCCAAGAGGGCCGCCAGCCGCCTCCTGAATGCCTGAGAGGAGGCAATCCAACGGGATTCCTACGTGCGGCCAATGGCGAATTTGCGGCGTCGCCCGGACGCTGGAGCCGCACCCTGGCTGTCAGTTCAGCACTACGGAGAGCAAGACGCACGCCCCTATCTGACCTCCTTGACGATGCCAGTGCTTCCTTCGTCCTTCGTTGCCCTTGTCCACCCCATCTCTCCGCCTGCCCGAGGGCAAACGAACCCTGACCACCCCACCGCCCTCCGACCCAGCGCGGTGCCGATTCGGGCCCAAAGGGCTCGGAATCGCAGTGGAGTTATGTCTAGCTACGCGCCAGTTGCCATAAGTCCTAGGGGCCCGTCTGAGGGTTATGTCCACTCCAGCACTCCCCTGCAGGCCTCACGACCGCAGTAGTGTGTGCGGGGCGGACGGGCCTAGGGGTGAATGTGGCAGTGATGATTCAGCAGGTGCGCGTGCGAGGTCGGGCTGCGGGATCGCGCTTGATTTCGGTCTGTCGATCCGGTATATTCGGGACTGATCCCGGGCCTTGAAGGTCCGCAGTTCTAGGGAGGCAGGCCGATGGAAGAGCTACCTTGGCAGGAACGGTATGCCACGAAGGTAAAGACCGCTCGACAAGCGCTTCGGGTGGTCAAGCGTGGGGACAGTGTCTTTGTCGGTTCGGGTGCGGGTGTTCCCCAGTTGCTTGTGGAGGAGCTCGCGAGGATGTCTGCGGAGTTCGCAGACAACGAGATCGTCCATCTTTGGACCCTCGGGATCGCCCCCTACACACAGCCCAAGTTCAAGTATCAGTTCCGCCACAATGCCTTCTTCATCGGGGATAACGTCCGAGACGCCGTCGCCGAGGGTCGGGCTGACTACACCCCTGTCTTCCTCTCAGAAATACCCAAGCTGTTCAGATCCCGACGGATGCAGCTGGACGTGGCTGCTATTCAAGTCACTCCGCCCAACCAGCACGGGTTCTGTAGCTTTGGCGTGTCCGTGGACATCGTGAAGCCGGCCGCTGAGGCCGCGGGCTTTGTGATCGCCGAGGCCAACCTCTGCATGCCCTGGACTCTGGGCGACAGTTTCATCCACGTCAACGACATCGACGTCTTGGTGGAGAACGAGGCGCCAATACCGGAGCTTTGCTACCCGGAGGCCGATGAGATCGCCCGAGGGATCGGCGAGAACATAGCACGCCTCATCGACGATGGTTCGACGCTGCAAATGGGGATTGGGACTATTCCTGATTCGATTCTGGCAGCACTCGGTGACAAGAGGGACCTCGGCGTGCACACGGAGATGCTCTCTGACGGAGTGATCGATCTCGTGGAGGCTGGCGTGCTCACCAACGCCAGGAAGACCCTTCATCGAGGAAAGATGATTGCCAGCTTCGTCATGGGCACGAGGCGCCTCTACGATTGGGTTGATCAGAATCCGTTCATAGAGTTCCATCCCTCGGACTACGTCAACGATCCGTTTATTGTCAGTCAGAACGACAGCATGGTAGCCATCAACTCGGCTTTGGAGGTGGACCTCACAGGACAAGTCTGCTCGGACTCGATCGGGTACCTGTTCTACAGTGGCATAGGTGGTCAGGTGGATATGATCCGAGGAGCGGCGCGGTCCAGAGGTGGGAAGCCAATCATCGCCCTACCCTCCACGGCCAAGGACGGTACAGTCTCCAGGATAGTGTCTCGACTCTCAGAGGGGGCAGGCGTGGTGACCACCCGAGGGGACGTGCACTATGTGGTGACAGAGTACGGGGTAGCCTATCTCCACGGTAGCAACATCCGAGAGCGTGCACTGGCGCTGATCAACATCGCCCATCCAGATTTCCGTAATGAGTTGCTAAACGAGGCCAAAGTCCGCAAGTACGCCTTCGTGGACCAATTGCCGCCCCTGGGTGTCTACCCCGCGGAACTGGAGAAGAGGTTCACTCTGAAAGACGGCACGGAGGTTCTGCTCAGGCCCATCAAGGCAACTGATGAGCGATTGGAGCAGGAGCTGCTCTACTCACTGTCGGATCAAAGCATCTACCTCCGCTTCTTCAGCTCGACGAGCGCGTTCCCACATGAGAGGGTGCAGTACTACACCACGGTGGACTATGATGAACACATGGCCATCGTCGCAATCCAGGAAGTTGATGGCGAAGAGCGGATGGTTGGAGTGGGCAGGTACATCAAGGAGAAGGACTCGGACATGGCGGAGCTGGCCTTGCTGGTGAAGGACGACTGGCAGGGCAAGGGCCTCGGCTCACTCATGCACGAGTACCTTGATAGCATCGCCCGCGCCCATAACATCGGGGGGTTTAAGGCCGAGGTCCTGGACCAGAACAAGCGTGCCCTGCACGTGTTCACCAGGCTCGGCAGAAAGGCGAAGACCGAGTATGACCAGGGTGTCTACACCGTGAGCTACAGGTTCGACTACCAGTGAGAGACAGTGCGATAGGCCTGCCCCCTGAACGTTCGTCACCAAGGATGGGCGCCGCCAAGCATGGTGATCCCATCGATTCTCACGGTTCGGCCCAAGGACGTCTGGAATAGAAAGGAGATACTCAGTCGATGGCGGTCAGAGAACTCCGACCAGAGGAGCTGAGACGCACGTGCGATCCGGGGCTGTTCTCGTTCAAGTCCACCGCTGAACTGACCGAGCTAGCGGAGATCATCGGTCAGGAGAGGGCCACCAGAGCGATAGATTTCGGGATAGAGATCCCCTGCCAGGGGTATAACATCTACGCCCTGGGCCCAACTGGTTCAGGAAGGGCTACTGTCATCAGGGAGTTTCTGCAAAGGAAGGCGGCGACGGGCACGCCACCTGACAGCTGGGCGTATGTGAACAACTTCGATGATCCATACCAGCCGCGGGCGCTGCGTCTGCCTTCAGACACAGGGTGTGCGATTCGGGATGAGGTGGACGCGCTGCTCGAAGATCTAGGGCGCGAATTCCCTCAGGCGTTTGAGGGGGAAAAGTACCAGGAGCACTACAACTCGATCGGGCGGAAACTGGACGAGGCCAGAAATGCCAAGTTGCAAGGCCTCGAGGCCAGAATGATCGAACGGGGTTTCGCCTTGTTGAGAACCCCTATGGGTCTGGTGATCGCTCCTGTCCTCAACGGAGAGGTCTTGAGCCGTGAGCAATACGAGCAACTGCCCCCAGAGAAGAAATCGGAACTGGAGAAATACCGCCCTGGTCTTCAGAGTGAGCTGGAGAAGACGCTGCGCGAGGTGCGCTTGCTGGAGAGAGATGCAAGGGAGCAACTGCGCCGTCTGGATCAGGACACGGCTTCCTTCACCATAGGCCACCACTTCGAGAGTTTGAGGAAGAAGCATGCCGACGTCGGAGGTCTGATTGTTTTCCTGGACGCTGTGCAAAAGGACATATTGTCCAAGGTGGAGCAGTTCAAGCGAAGTTCACCATCTGGAGACGAAGGATCAACGGGGATGGAGGAAGGTACTCTTGCTTTCATGTCTCGCTTTAGGAAATCGCCTTTCGACAAATACAGGATCAACCTGATCGTGGACAACGGTGAGGTGTCAGGTGCACAGGTGATCCAGGAGACCAACCCGACCTATCAGAACCTGGTCGGACGTATCGAGCACAGAGCAGAGTTCGGAACTCTGGTAACCGACTATGGTGC
>JBAVWD010000033.1:0-5466 GCA_049697655.1 Anaerolineae bacterium
CACCAGGACGCTGGGGATGTTCGGCTGCCCCCCGGTAGAGGGGTACAACTCCTTGAAGGCCTTGATGATGCCCCTCGCCGTGTTGTCCAACTGCTGGCTTGAGACACAACAGCCGAACACGTAACCCTCGATCTGCGGCTGGGACAGAATCACCTTGGTGATGCGGTACATCTTGGAGCCCACTGGGTTGCCGGAACTGTCGCAGAAGTTGACCGGATAGTATCCAAGGGGAACCAGCTCATCCATGGTGGTCAGACTGGTTCCTGCTCCCACGCAGTCGAACCCGATGGGCACCTTGCCCTCAGACCTGGCGTAAGAGGCGTCCGGGTCGATCTGTACGAAGTGGATAGAGCCGCGATGGTCGCCTTCGTCTATCGTGCCAGCGGCGATCTCCAGCGGCGTGGCCCCTCGCTCCCCTGCTTCCTCAGCGACTTCGATATCCAGCGAAGTCTGGCGCGCCAGAGCGTCGTCATCTACGTCCACCCTGGCATCCAGGGCCACTGCGCCGTCGGCCGTCAAGGCTAGCGGGTTGATCTCCGCCAGTTTACAGTCATACTCCCGATACACGCGGTAGAGGTTTGTGCATAGGTTGGCCACGGCGAACATCCGCCGGCTGTCGAACTGCCAATCTCGCCGCAGCAGGTTCAATGCGTCGTAGTAGTAGAAACCTCGTAAGATGTCAATGGGCAGAGTTTGCACCGCTGATGCTTCTTCGCCAGCTGTTTGCTCGATGTCCACGCCGCCCCTGGCGGAGAATATGGCCACTGGCTGTCGGATTGAAGGATCAGCGGTGACTGCCAGGTACAGTTCCTTCTCGATTCTCGCCTTCTTCTCGATCAGCAGTTCGCGGACGGGCGCTCCATGGATCTGCTTCGCCAGCAACTCACCAACTGCCTGCACCAGGGAGTCGCGGTCCTCTGCGAACAGTATGGCGCCGGCTTTGCCCCTACCACCTGCATGAACCTGGGCCTTCACTGCCACAGGAAAGCCCAGTTCTTCGACCACCTTCAGGGCCTCGTCCGTGCTCCGTACCACCTTGCCCTCCGGGACCGGTATCCCCTTCCGCCGGAACAAGGCTTTGCCCTGATACTCCAACAATCTGGCCATCCACAAACCTCCTGGGTCACTCGAAGTAGATGTGCTCCGGCACGAAGATGTAGCCCTCCATGATCCTCCGTGCCGTCCTGCCCACCGAAGCACGGCGCAGGATGGGCCCAGAGCTACCCATTTCGACCTCCGCCTCCACATCAACAACGCCTGAAGGGTGTCCGATGCGGACGGCATGCGCCTGGGTGGACGGGCTTGCAACCTCGTGCACGATGGTCCCCGGAATCATGGCCGCGGCCCCCGTGCACACCGTGCCTGTGATGGGATATGCCTTGTGCATTTTCAGCATGAACAGAAGCCGGGAAACGAAGTCGACTTGACTGGCACTTACTGCTTCTCCGGTGCTGAAGCTAAGGTACCCTTGTGCAGGCTCAACCAGAGCGATGAAGGGCACGTAGGGGCTCCTCTCCGCAGCCTCGCGCCACTCTCCGACCATCGTCATTAGCTGAGCCGCGTGCCCTCGGACTCTCTCGATGGAATCCAACAACTCATGGTCGGCGTCTATCTCCGGCGGGGACTCAGTCCCCTGCAATCCAAGTCGCGACGCTCTGAGAAAGACCACCGGATTGCCAGCGTCCACGATGGAGACCTCTACCTGGCCCACTCCCTCCACCTCGAAAACGTCTCTCGCGTTCCCCGTGGGTAGGATCTGGCCGGTGACCGCACCCGCTGTGTCCGAGAAGTCCAGCCCAATCCTGGCGCCGGTACCCGGCACCCCATCGATGCGATAGTCGCCTGCCACCGCGGCTTTGCCCTCGTGCACCGGGACTTGAGCCACGATGATGCGCTGAGTGTTGGTCTGGTGAATCCTCACCGTCGTCGTGGGCTCCGTGGCGCTCACGAGCCCCTCGTCGATGGCAAAGGGCCCAACCCCAGACGAGATGTTGCCGCAGTTGCCTGCGTAGTCCACGAAGGGCGCCGTGATGCTCACCTGGCCGAACGTGTAGTCCACATCAGCGTCCTCCCGGGTGGGAGGACCGATAATAGCCAGCTTGCTGGTGAGCGCATCGGCTCCTCCGATGCCATCAATCTGCCTGATGTCAGGGCTTCCGTACATGGCGAGGATGACCTTGTCGCGCAGGGCAGGGTCCTTGGGAAGCTCGTTTCTCATCAGGTACAGGCCCTTGCTGGTTCCTCCGCGCATCAAGACGCAGCGTATTCTCCGCTGTTGCGGCATGATCGCTACCTCCTCACACTAACCAGCGTGCCTTTCAGACAGCCGCTTCTGCACATAGGCCGTGAGACTACCAGCCGCCAGGACTTCGTCCAGGAACGGCGGCATGGGGTTGAACTCAAACACCAGGCCCTTGGCCAAGTCCTCGATCTTGCCAGACGCTGTGTCCAGGGAGACCTCGTCTCCCTCACCAATGTTCGCCGCTGCCCCCGGACACTCCACCGGCAGTAACCCAAGGTTGATGCAGTTGCGGAAGAAGATGCGGGCGAATGAGTCGGCCACGATGCAGGACACGCCCCGCGCCTTCAGCGCAACCACGGCATGCTCACGGGAACTGCCACATCCAAAGTTCTCCCCTGCGAAGAGTATGTCACCTTGGGAGAAACCCTCGGCCAGTTCGGGGTGGGCGCTCTCGAAGCAGTGGCTCCCCAGCTCCTCCGGGTCCGTGAGGCTGAGATACCGACCAGCGATGATCTGGTCCGTGTCCACGTTGTCCCCCACCTTCCAGGCCTTCCCCCTTAACGTCGTCATTCTGCAACCTCTGCCGGATGGACCAGCCGACCGATGACAGCTGAAGCTGCAGCCACAGCGGGTGAAGCAAGGTATACCTCGCTTTCGGCGTGTCCCATGCGTCCCACGAAATTGCGGTTGGTCGTGGACACAGCTCTCTCACCGGCGGCCAACAGGCCCATGTGCCCGCCAAAGCACGGCCCGCAGGTTGGAGTACTCACCGCACCTCCCGCTTCCACGAAGACCTCCAACAGGCCTTCTTTCAGCGCCTGGAGATAGGTCTTCTGCGTGGCCGGGATGACGATCAAACGGACTCCTCTCGCCACCTGCCTGCCGCGTAGTATGTCGGCCGCCACTCGCAGATCCTCCAACCGTCCGTTGGTGCAGGAGCCGATGATAGCGGCGTCTATTACGACGTCACTCGCCTCCTGCACGGATCTGACGTTGTCGGGAGAGAAGGGAAAAGCCACCTGAGGTTGCAGTTCTTCGCAGGCGAACTCGAATGTGCCAGCATACTCGGCATCGTGGTCGCTGCTCAGCGCCTCGTAAGTCTGCGAGGTTCTCTCCAGAAGGTACTGCTCGGTCTCACCGTCAGGGGCGATGATCCCGTTCTTGGCCCCCGCTTCCACAGCCATGTTGCACATGGTGAAGCGGTCGCTCATGCCCAGCGCTTCTATCGTCGGGCCGCAGAGCTCCATAGCCTGGTAGATGGCTCCTCCCGCTCCGAGCCGGCCCAGTGTATGCAGAATGAGGTCCTTGCCTGATATCCACCTGCCGAGTTCGCCCTTGTAGTACAGCCGCAACGAGTGGGGAACCCTGAGCCAGGTCTCGCCGAGCGCCATGGCCGCCGCAATGTCAGTACTGCCCATTCCCGTGGCGAGAGCGCCCAGAGCACCGTAGGTCGTGGTATGGGAGTCGGCCCCGAGGACGACAGATCCGGGAAGGATCAAGCCCTCCTCGGGCAGTAGGGCGTGGCAGACACCGGACTGGCCGCAACCAGGTTCGAAATAGTGCTCCAGACCCTGCTCCCGCGCGAAGTCGCGCACCATCTTGATCCGATCGGCTGCGCTGTTATTGGATGCGGGAGCGAAGTGATCACACACTGCCACCACTTTCTCCCGATCATATACGCCCACCGCACCCATAAGTTTGAACTCCAGGATGCTCAGGGGCAGGGTCACGTCGTGACCCATCACCAGATCGACCTTGACCCTGACTATCTCGCCAGCCTCGACTGTTTCGCGCCCAGCGGCTCGCGCCAGTATCTTCTCAGTGATGGTCATACCCACGAGAAAAGCCCCTTCACCCCTCGTATTGCGGCCGAACCGGCCCGCTGCCGAACCTGAGCGCTCCGCAGTTGCTGTACCTCAAGCGTACGAGCTGTCCGCGAAGCCAGCCCTCCCTCTATTGCGAGCAGCTTGCGCAACTCAGCCAGGTCGGCCCCGCCCGCAGCGAGTTTGTCGACTGGCGGCCCCGCGCCATCGCCGGGCGCACGATGACCGTGACCCAGCCCCTCGGCTGATGGAAGACTCGACAAGTGGGTCACCTCGACTGACATCCGGCACTTTGAGTCCACGGCCCTACGGGCAGCCAAGTCGACGCCCAGACTACTCATCTATCCAGTCTTCTAGCCCGCAGAGAGCGTACCATCACAACCTCAGATTATACTCCTTTCTCAGTTGTTGTCAAGAGCTTGTTGTCTGATATGGGACACTATTACAACTGGCGAGATGCTGCTCGCCGTGGAGGTCGGATGTTCAGTCTATGGAGACAGAGTTGTACAATGGACAAACAAAGCTTGACTTTGTTGATGGCTTGTAGTATAATCTGTCGGGATTTCGGCGATGGCAGTGATGGCAGTGTCTGGCCTGCTTCACACGCGAAGAACCTCGCGGATCAACCTCTCAACGTGGCGGCGCCCCACAACTGCTCTGCTGCCCTGCCCACGAACATCGGCCTCACTACCATGGCTGTTGTCTCACCCCGATCGCTGGGTGCTGCAGCCGGGTTTGGAGCCATGGGGCCCGGCAGGCCCGAACTGATCTCACGGGAGGGATTTCGGTTCATGAAGACGGACTCTTTCAAAGGCAGGGACTTCCTCACCACAGGGGATTTCGGTCGTGAGGAGATCGAGACGATCATCGAGGTGGCCCTAGACCTGAAAAGGAGGTTCGCCGTCCGCGAGCCCCACCGGTTGCTGCCAGACATGACTCTGTTCATGATCTTCTACGGCATGTCCTTGCGCACCCGCAACAGCTTCGAGGCAGGCATGACCCAGTTGGGAGGACATGCCCATTTCCTGTCCCCCGGCGAGATCTACACCCCGGCGCTCGACGACACGGTACGAGAGTACAGAACTGAGAGCGTGGCTGATGTGGCCCGCGTGCTGAGCAGGATGGGTCATGGCATCGCCATTCGCTGCTTCGGCCAGGCGGTCAACTGGGTCTACGGGGCGGGCCAGGAGGTCCTGGAAGGCTTTGCCAAATGGGCGGACATCCCTGTGATCAACATGGAGTCAGACACATCCCATCCATGCCAGGGAATGGCCGACATACTCACCATGAAGGAGAAACTTGGCCAGCTGGACGGCAAGAAGTTCGTCATGAGTTGGGCTTACTCGCCACGGTCGCAGAAACCACTCAGTGTCGCACATAGCGCACTGCTAGCTACCAGCC
>JBAVWD010000034.1:0-4790 GCA_049697655.1 Anaerolineae bacterium
CCGTAGGCCTGTTTGACTAGTTGCCACGGGCCTCGTGGATGCGCTGGTCTATCTCGGCCACACGCGCCTGCTGGGCCTCCCAATACTCCTGGTGCCGCTGCTCATCCAGTTCCTCTACGGTCTTACCCTGCTGCTCGACCCAGGTGTAGTACTTCAGGTTGTGCCATTGATTGCGGTTGCGACGCGTGCCTTCCTCGATCCAGTCCAGCTTCTGGTTGTGAAAGACGCTCACCAACCGCACCGCGGCCTCGACCTCGTCCATGCGCCCGTAGGTCTCGGTCATCTGCTGCATCACCGAACCGTAGCGATCCATGGCATCGGTGAGAATGGTCACCACGACGTCGTCCTTGCCGAAGCCGTAGAACTTCGCCGTCTTGATGGCGCCCAGCACGTTACACACGCCGGAGATACCGAAGGTCTCCGCCATCAGGCGTACGCTCTCCTCCGGCACCCCGTAACGGTCGATCATCGTCCGCCAGCCCGGTTCCTCGGAGAGTAGCTGAAGCCCCTTCTTGGATTCGATGTCGTCAACGCACATGATGGCGTCCATGTTCATCACGTTGTGGATCCAGGTGACGTGCTTGTCGCCGATGCCCTGGATGTCGTGACCTCCGTAGCCGTTCCAGTAGAGGGTGGGGCACTGAATTGGTTCCAGGCCCACGATCTTGTGGTCGGGCCACTGTTGCTTCAAGCGGTCCCCCGCAGCGATGGTACCCGCCGAGCCCATGGCCGAGACGTAGGCCGCCACCTTGCCGTTGCCGATACCCCGCTCTCCCAGTTTCTGTGCCATCTCGATGATGGTTCCGCCGGTGACGTAGTAGTGGAAGCGGTAATTACCCATCACCTCGAACTGGTTGAGAATCCGCACCCGCTCAGGGTCCTGGGCCTTCAGCTCCTTGGTCTTGTCGTAGATCTCCTTGACGTTGGACTCGCAGCCAGGAGTCAGGATCAGTCGGGCCCCGTACCCGCGTACCAGTTCGAAGCGCTCCGCACTCATCTCCTCTGGCAGGATGACGATGGAGTCGAAGTTCATGCGGCAGCCGACCCAGGCCCCGCCGATCCCGTAGTTGCCCGTCGACGGCCAGACCAGCGAGTGTACGGACGGATCGACCTCGCCGTACAGCTCCTTCTCGATAAGCACGGAGTAGGTGGCCCCGACCTTGTGGCTTCCCGTGGGGAAGTCCTTGCCGTAGAGCACCACGATGGGGGCCTCCACGTTGGTCAACTCCGGTGGCAGCACGTAGTGATAGACACGGTTCTCGTGGTCGCGCCAGGTGATGTTGTAGAGATTGATGGGGTCGAGAGGGTCCTCGTGCATCATTCTTTTCGCCTCGGCCCGCAGCTGAGGATCGATCTTCCAGGGATGGAGCATCTCCTCAAAGGTGGGTCCGATGACCAACTTGCTTGTCTCACTCATCTTCGCTCCTCTTTGCACTCAAGCAGCATCAGATCAGGCGGCGCAGGGCTTCCATAGTGGGTTCGATCAGTTCAGGCTGGCCCGTGGCCCGGATGGCACTGTCCACGTCCTTGAGACCGTTCCCGGTGACCAGGACCACGATTCGCTCGTCGGGGTCGATCTCGCCCTGTTGGGCCAGCTTGCGGAGACCAGCGAAACCGGCGGCCCCCGCAGGCTCGGCGAAGATGGCCGCCTCGCGCCCCAGCAGCCTCATAGCTTCCAGGATCTCCTCATCGCTGACGGCCACGTACCGTCCGCCCGTCTGGCGCACGGCACGCAAAGCCTTGACCCGGTCGCGGGGCTGGCCCACGGAGATGCTGTCGGCCAGAGTGTGGGGAACAAGGGGCACGATCTCTTCACTCCCCTCTTCCCAGGCCCGCACCAACGGTGCCGCTCCCTCGGCCTGTACGCCCACCAGTTGGGGCAACCGGTCGATGAAGCCCAGGGCCAGCAAATCCTTCAAACCTTTCCACAGCCCTCCGATGATGCACCCGTCGCCCACGGAGACGAAGATCCTATCCGGGGCTTTCCAGTCCAGCTGCTCGCAGAGCTCGAGGGCCGCCGTCTTCTTGCCCTCTGACAAATAAGGGTTGTAGGCCGTGTTGCGGCTGTACCAGGGGTACTCCTTCGCTGCCTCCAGGCAGAGGTCGAAGGCCTCATCGTAGGTGCCCTGGACCATGATCACCCGGGCGCCGAAGATGAGCAGTTGGGCCACCTTGGCCTGCGGTGCTCGCTGCGGCACGAAGATGATGCTCTTCAACCCCACGCTGGCGGCCAGGCCCGCCAATGACGACGCTGCGTTCCCGGTAGAGGCGCAGGTGATGGTCTCATACCCCAGCTCCTGAGCCTTGACCACCCCGATGGCGCTGGCCCGGTCCTTGAAGGAAGCGGTGGGGTTACGCCCGTCGTCCTTCAGATAGAGGTAGGGCAGGCCTAGGCTCTCACAGAGACGCTGGGCGTGGTACAGGGGCGTACAGCCCACCTGGAGAGGAGGGCGTGGACTGTCTTCGGCAACTGGCAGCAGAGGGGCATACCGCCAGATGGAGTAATCGTGGTTGTTGGCGAGACCATTCTTGGTCAGGCGCCGGCCGATGAACTCGTAGTCGTAGACCACATCGAGGATGCCCTCGTCGCCGTGCTTGGGGCAGACGTAGAGCACCTCGTCGGGCGCGTATTCAGCGCCGCAGAGGACGCATTGGAGTCTGAGGATGTGTCTCATGGTTGTGGAGGGCAGTCGATTTCGCCGGCAAGACCTGACCCTACCGCATGGTCAGCGCCATCACCGCCTTCTGGACGTGCATGCGGTTCTCGGCTTCATCGTAGACGACGGATTGCGGCCCGTCGATCACCCCGTCGCTCACCTCGATGCCCCGGTCCGCGGGCAGGCAATGCATGTAGATGGCATCCTCTTTGGCTAGCGCCATCCGCCGTTCGTCGCAGATCCAGTCGCTATACTTGCGTCCAATGGCTGCCGACTCTTCGACGTTCTCGGTGGTGAGCCAGGAGCCCCAACTCTTGGGATAGACGATGTCCGCATCTTCGAAGCCCGCGTCCATGTCGTCCAAGAGCTCCAGCGTCCCGCCCTGGGCACGCGCGTTCTCCTGAGCCTGTTCCAGGATCTCGGGCATCAGTCGGTACTCAGGGGGATGTACCAACCGCACGTTCATCCCGAAGCGAGTGAGCAGCAGGATCAGGGACTGAGGCACACTCAAGGGCTTCTGGTAGCTGGCCGCGCAGGCCCAGGAGACGGCGATGGTCCTTCCTCGAGGTTCGCCCTTCTTCTCCATGATGGTCATCAGGTCCGCCAGCGCCTGGAAGGGGTGGTAGACCTCGCACTGCATGTTGAGGACAGGCACCCGGCTGGCGTCTGCCACGTCGCGGATGTACCGGTTGCCCACCTTCCAGTCGCAGTGCCGGATGGCGATGCCGTCGAAGTAGCGGCCCATGATGTCGCCGATCTCCTTGGGGGTGTCCCCATGGGCGATCTGCGTGGTCTCAGACTCGATGAAGGCTGCGTGTCCCCCCAGTTGAGCCATCCCCGCCTCGAAGGAACTCCGGGTTCGCGTGCTGGTGAAGAAGAACAGCATGGCCAGCACCTTGTCTCGCAGCAGCGGATGAGCCTGCCCAGTAGCGCGCTCCCGTTTCAGCTCAAAGGCAACGTCGAGAACCGTTTCGACCTCGTCCTTGGCCCACTCTTGCGTGGTGATCATGTCACGACCACGCAGGTCGGTCTGCATCGCTCACCTCCCTCTATTCTACCGCCCCTAGGACCAGCGCCAGCAGCGCCATGCGCACCACCACGCCGTTGTAGGCTTCATACCAGTATCGGGCATGGCGTGTGTCGTCCACGTCAGTGGGCAGCTCGTCCATGCGCGGCAAGGAATGTAGCACAATAGCATCCGGCTTGGCCTTGTCGCGCAGCATCTCTCGTGTCACCCGATAGGCCGGCGGGGTCCTGCCCCGCTCCTCCTCGACCTCTACGCGGGATCGCGTGTAGTCGGCCTGAACCACCGGCTCCATATAGATCACGTCGGCGTCGGCGATGACCTCCTCCACCGTCTCGGGCTCTTCGAAGCGCAGATTGAGGTCGCGCAGCTCCTGCTTGAACTCCTCGGTGAGGGACATCTCCGGAGGAGCAACGAATGAGGCTGAGATGTCGAACTTGGACATGGCGTATCCTATGGAATGCATGGTACGCATACGCATGTCGCCCACGAGCAGGAAGTGCAGCCCATCCAGCGTATACCTCTCGCGCCAGATGGTGAACAGGTCGGTCAACACCTGGGTGGGGTGCTCCCCCCAGCCGTCCCCACAGTTGATCACCGGTACGCTGGCCCATGCGGCGGCCTCGTGCGGTGCACCCTGCTGGAAATGGCGCATGGCGATCACGTCCCCATAGTATTCTAGCATGAGGACGGTGTCTTTGATGGACTCCTGATAGAAGTCGCCAGCGCGGGTCATCCGGGGATCGGCGAATCCCACCACGTGGCCGCCCAGCCGGTGCATGGCCGCTTCAGTGCTGAGCCGGGTCCGGGTGCTGGGCTGATAGAAAGCCGTCACTAACGTCTTGTGCGCCAGAAGATCGCCGTTGCGCCGATCACGGGCGTACGGCTCCAGTTCTTCCGCAACCTGGAAGATGCGCATGTACTCGTGCCGTTCGAAATGCTTCAGCGATAGGATGTCGCGCCCGAGGAAGCTTCTCATTCTGACTGCTCCTTTCTTTCACTGGCTCGACGGCGGAGACTTGGATACTCAGCTTGCAGAAAGTCGGGGCTCTTGGCAAGTTTGGAGCATCGCCAACCTGACCACGTGACGCCACGCTCCGGCAAGTCAC
>JBAVWD010000035.1:0-6275 GCA_049697655.1 Anaerolineae bacterium
CGTCAGCCCTGGTGTATCTCTTCTTGATGTGGACGGCCACGTCGTGTTCGCTGCGCAGAGGGTTGTAGGCGGGCAGATTGAGGATCACGCGACCACCGGGCCTGACCACCCGGCTCAGCTCCGTGAAGGCCAAGCCACGCTCATCGATGCAGCATATGACGTCGAAGGAGGTGACGAGGTCGAACGCCTCGTCGTCAAAGGGCAAGCCGGTGACGGACGATTGGACCAGCTCGCAGCCTTCCACCTCCCGGCGTGTGGCCAACCGAGTCGCTTCAGGGGAGACATCCACGCCGACCACTCTACCATAGGGTGTGAGGTGGCTCAACATAGCGCCCGTCCCACAGCCCGCATCCAGGATCTTCAGGTCCGTCCTCGCCCTGTAGTGCCCGTCCAGCAGCGAGAGGAAGATGCTGCGCATCCCCACGTACCACCAGTACGTGTCCTCCACGTCGTACATGACCTGGTATTCCTCTGGCTTCATCTCACCAGGCCTCTCGTTGACTCGAACTGGTGGACAACATCACACACCTGCCGTATCTGCTCCTCCGTCACCTCAGGGGCAACGGGAAGAGTGAGCACCTCCGCCGCCACCTGCTCGGTGATGGGCAGCGCGCCTTCTCCATAGCCCAGGTCTCTGTACGCCTTCTGCAAGTGCACCGGAACCGGATAGTGGATCAAGGCCCCCACGCCCCTCTCGAGCAGTAACTCCCTCAACTGGTCACGATGCTGAGTCCTGATCGCATAGATGTGGTAGCAGTGCTTCCCGTATTCCATCTCCACGGGGGTCACCACCGCCGCGTCATGGAGCAGAGAGCCATACAGCGCCGCGTGCTTCCTGCGAACGCCGTTCCACTCCTCCAGTTTCTGGAGCTTCACCCGCAGGATCGCCGCCTGAAGCTCGTCCAGGCGGCTGTTGGTCCCCTTGATGGAGCTGACGTATCTCTCGGCCCACCCGTACTGGCGCAACAGCTTCAGCCGCTCGGCAGTACCAGGATCGCTGGTGACCACCAGCCCACCATCTCCGAAGGCGCCCAGGTTCTTGGTGGGATAGAAACTGAAGCAGCCCGCATCGCCCATGGAGCCAGCCTTCCGCCCTCTGTACTCTGCACCGTGGGCCTGAGCTGCATCCTCCACCACCTTGACCCCGTGTTCTCTGGCGATGGACAGAATGGGGTCCATGTCCGCCATCTGCCCGTAGAGATGGACCGGCAGTATGGCCCTGGTGGCAGGACCGATCTTCCCCCCCAGCTGCGTGGGGTCCATGGTATAGCTGCGCGGGTCTATGTCCACGAAGACCGGCCGGGCTCCCGTCAACTCGATGGCCGCCACCGTGGCCACGGCCGTGTGTGAGACAGTGATCACCTCGTCCCCGGGGCCCACGCCACAGGCCAGCAGTGCCAGATGCAGGGCCTCGGTCCCCGATCCCACCCCCGCCGCGTTCCCAGCGCCAAGATAGGCGGCGAACTCCTCCTCAAAGGCCTGCACTTCACTGCCCAGGATGAACCACCCGCTGGTCAGGACACGTTGGATACTGGCGTCGATCTCGTCCTTGATAGAGAGGTATTGCAGCCTCAAGTCGCTGAAAGGGATCACCGGGCTACTCCCAGTACCGTTCCTTGTGCTGGCGGTAGTACTCGATGGTCCTCGCCAGGCCCTCTCGCAGGGGCACCCGAGGCTGCCAGCCCAGAGTCTCGCGGATCTTGGTGTAGTCGCCGTAGTAATCGCCGATGTCTATGCGCTTCTTCTCCGGGGGAAAGGGCACCAGCCTGTAGCTGGCCTGAGGACACAGCTCCATCAGCGTCTCCACGACATGTAGCAGGCTGACGGGCTCCAGACCCCCCAGGTTATACACGTGGCCATTCACCCTCTCCACCGCTCCCGCCAGGAGGAAGGCCTCAACGACGTCATCCACGTGGTTGAGATCCCGAAGTTGTCGGCCGTCCCCGTATAGCGATATCTCTTCGCCATCTATGGCCAGCCTGATGAACCAGCCGATGAACCCCTGACGGTTATGCTTCATCAACTGCCGGGGTCCGTAAGTGTTGGTCAGCCGGAGCGAAGTGGCTCGAATGCCGTACACGTTGCTGTACAGAATATGATACCACTCCCCTGCCATCTTGTTGATGCCGTTGACGTCGGTAGGGTGAAGCAGGTGCTTCTCGTCCACTGGCAGATAATCAGGAACGCCATAGACCTGCCGCGTGCTGGCGTAGATCACCTTCACCGAGGGGTTGTTCCGCCTGCACGCTTCCAGCAACGATAGCTGGCTGCGGCAGTTGATCTCCAGGTCGGTGTAGGGGTCGCTCATGCTGTCGATGTGGCTCACCTGGCCAGCCAGGTTGAAGATGTAGTCTTGGCCGCGCACCAGGTAGTTCATGCCTGAGGCATCCCTCACGTCGGCGACGTTGATGCCCACCCGATCCTTGATGTCCTCCACGTTGAACAGATTGCCGCCGTGGTCGGGGATCAGCGAGTCCACGATCAGCACATCTGCCCCATATTCCACCAGACGATGGGCCAGGTTGCTGCCGATGAACCCCAGGCCGCCGGTGATCATCACTCTCTTATCTCGATAGCTATCCCTGAAGTCCATCTTCCAGTCTATCCCTGCCCACCAGCACGGGCCAGCGCAGCTTCCACCACAGTTTCAAGAGATCGATGCCCACTCGGGCTATGCGCCGGAAGTTGAAGAACTGCGATTTGCCATAGGCTCGATGGTAATGGTGCACAGGCAGCTCGGTGATCCTGAACCCGGCGTGTCTAATCTTGGTCATCATCTCCACACAAATCACGCCGCTGTCGGATTCCAAGTGCACCTTGTCGAACACAGAACGGCGGATGAGCCGGAAGTCGCAGTCCACGTCCTTGAGATGTATCCCGAAGGCCAGGTTGGTCACCCAATGGTACAAACGGCCGATGATCACCCGGTGCAGAGGATCCGAGCGGCCGATCTTGTACCCCTGTACCATGTCGATGGAGTCGTTCATCTCCTTCCACAGGCCCGGGAGGTCGCGGACGTCATACTGGGCATCCCCGTCGGTGTAGAACACGAACTCCTTGCCGGCCTGGGAGAACCCGGTACGCAGTGCACCGCCGTACCCCTTGTTCTTCTCGTGGTGGACGACCCTCACTCTGTCGTATCCACGCTCCAGTTCGTCCAGTATCTCGCTGGTATAGTCGCGGCTGCCATCGTTGACCACGATCACTTCGTAGTCGTCGGTCAGCTTCTCCAGTACCAGAATGGCTGAGAGAACCATACTGGCGATGGTGCCGCCATCGTTGTAGGCCGGGAAGAAAGCCGAGATGCCGTTCTCTGAGCCCAGCTCCATTCATTACCCCCGCATTGGACGCTGCCTGTGCCATCACAGGCGTATCCAGGTCTCGCCACGTGGCCAGCTACCAAGTATAGCCCACGCCCCTACCCACTGCAACCACTTGGGGTGCCCAGAACACGCCGTGCGATCAGCGGAGGCCTCCTCCCCCTTGAGGGGGAGGACACGACGTGGGGGTGAGATGGTGAAGCGGGTCGGGTCACCTTCCTGAAGGTCCCGAAGTTTCGGGAGGGTTGACAATGCGTTCAAGCGAGCACTACAGAGCAGAGAGAGCGTTCGTAGTGAGGGCTTCAGCCCTTCAAAACGCGCCAAAGCGCGTACTACGAACCAGGGGGAGGACTGGAGGTGGAGGTGAGAACAAACCGCATCCTTCGCCACGTTGAGCACCTGCTCAGCATACCATGTGAGAGACCTTAAGACAGCATGCTGAGTGGGCCGCAGGCCGTATCGAAGCATGCGGCGTGTAGAATCGAGCGAAGGTCGTGCCCCGACTGCGCGTCGGCAAGGCGCATCCTCCGATACACCGCTTCGCGGCTACCCTTCGGCAAGCTTAGGGCGCGGCTCAGGATGCTTTCCCTCGTTGCATGAGCGTAAGGATTCTTGGTAGGGTCCTCAGCTATGCTTCCCCGGTGAAAGGCGCGCACTCCAAACAAGGCTCCTTCCTCCTCGGCCAGAACGACAACGGTCGCACCACAGCCTTTTGCAGCTCAACTGAAGATGCTATAATAGCCCTTGGCAGTCCGTAGCCTGTCCCGCCACGGGGCATTCCTGGCGGGTGTCGTCCGTTCGAGCGCACAAGCATGAGGAGGTAACCCAAGCATGGAGATCTATCTTGACACCGCCAACATCGAGGAGATCAGGGAAGCTGTGAAGATGGGAGTGATCAGCGGTGTGACCACCAACCCCTCCCTGATGATGCTCGCCGGGCGGGGTGACTACCGCCAGGTGACGCAGGAGATCTGCTATCTGGTGCAGGGCCCCATCAGCGCCGAGGTCGTGGGCACCGATACCGACCAGATGCTCCAGGAGGCCAGGGAGATAGCCCAGTGGTCCCCCCACGTGGTGGTCAAGATCCCCTTGACCGCCAGCGGGCTGGCGGCCATCAGTTTCCTCGCTGCCACTGATGTCGATGCCGACAACATCTGCCAGGATTGCGCCTGGGTGGACGAGTGCCTGCTGGACAGGGACACGGCTCGCGAACTGGCCATGGTGCAGGGAATCAGCACCAACGCCACCCTGGTCTTTTCCACCAACCAGGCGCTCCTCGCAGCTCAGGCAGGGGCCACGTACGCGTCGGTGTTCGTCGGCCGTCTCGACGACGCAGGCCACGAGGGCATGGCCGTTGTGGCCGAGGCCGCAGAGGTCTTCGCCATCCACGGCCTGGAGACCCAGATCATCGCCGCCAGCATCCGTCATCCACTTCACGTCCCTGAGGCCGCCCTGGCCGGCGCCGACATCGCCACCGTGCCCTACGCCGTCCTCCAGAAGATGGTCAGACATCCCCTCACCGACGTGGGCATCGACCGCTTCCTGGAGGACTGGAAGAAGGTCACCGGCTGAGCCTCAACAGATGATGCACAGAGTGTGGAGAAGCCAGGCGGGCGACACGAGCGGGGCCTCCCATGACAGCGTGCGGTTGCCTGTCTCCGCCTTACCCGCAGCTTATAAACGAATCGTCGACTCGCTGGCACGTCGCAGCACCGCTGGGGGGATAGGGCCAAAGTGAGGCGCTACCTTCGCACCCTCGTGGGGCTGTTCCTCGCCCTTGGGTGTCTGATCTGCGTTCCGCCACCCCGCCCAGGAGATGCTGCTGACGGCGCCCAGACCAGGGCCGAGGAGTGGCTCCAGACCGAGGCCTCCGACTTCGCGGCCGGGGCGCTGAGCAACCTTCGCGTCCTGGAGGAGGGCGGCGGAGCGCTGGCTCTCGCTTCAGATGCCCAGGGATATGCCTCCAGCGGTCTCTACACCTCCACCGTGAGGCCCACCGACATACTGTTCAACGCAGTCGGGGTTCAATGGCACGCCGAGGTTCCCGAGGGCACGGACCTGCGCGTGGCCGTCCGGGTAGGCTCCGACGGCACGACCTGGTCTCCGTGGGAGGAGGTGGTGGAGCCCCAACGCGACGGTTCCCGCCTCTACGCCCCTATGCCTGTGATGGTGGAGGACAGCAGGTACCTCCAGTACCGCCTCGAGTTCTCCAGTGGCCAACCGGCCCTCACGCCGCGGCTGGACGACGTCACCCTCACCTTCATCGACTCCCGTGGGGGCCCCGACCTCCAGGCAATACAAGGCCTGCATCTGTCTGCGCAACCGGAAGGGAGTGGAGTGCCCCGTCCTCCCTTTATCTCCCGGGCCAACTGGGGGGCCAACGAAAACTACCGTTTCGACAGCAACGGCAACGAGGTCTGGCCCACAGAATACCAGACCCCGCAGAAGATCATCATTCACCACAGCGTGACCCTGAACAACGACCCCAACCCCCCTGCCACAGTCCGCGCCATCTACTACTACCACGCCATCACCCTGGGCTGGGGGGACGTAGGCTACAACTACCTGGTGGACTGGCATGGGAACATCTACGAGGGCCGATATGGCGGGCTGGACGTGGTGGGAGGTCACGCCTACAGCTACAACTACGGCAGCGTGGGCCTGTGCGGCATGGGGACCTACGGCAACACCGCGAACAGTGTCGCTCCCAGCGCGGAGCTGCTGGGCGGGCTGATTGACGTCTCGGCCTGGCAGTGCAGCCGCGCACTGATCGATCCTCGCGAGAGTTCGTTCTTCGTCAACAAGGTTACTCAGAACGTCGCAGGGCACAGGGACTACAACGCCACAGCCTGCCCCGGGGAGTACCTGTATGCGCAGTTGCCCTCCATCCGCAGCGAGGCCTGGGGCGAGATCGTGGAGCACACGCCTGTCTACTGGGCCAACTACCTGAGCCAC